>NZ_JBHUSF010000366.1:0-8497 GCF_042673295.1 Rhodococcus sp. NPDC057014 | reverse complement strand
ACTCACGGGCGACGGCATGACCTTCGGCGACGGCGTGTGCGACCTTGCGTGGGACGAGCGCATCGCCGATGACGTGCACGCGTGGGTTGTCGGGCGCGAGGTGCGACCAGTCGGCCGAGCGCCGCTCGCCGGCGACGACGACCCGGTCGGCGTCAAGGCGGGTCCTCGCCCCCGACAGCGTGTTCTCGAACTCGACCGAGCCGTCGGAGACCGCGACGATCGACGACAGCACGCGCACGTCGACCGGTTGGCCCGACAGCCGGCGCAGGTACTGCACGCGTCCCTCTGCGGGGAGGCCCGACGCGAAGGCCGCGGCCGGCGTCAGGACCGTCACGAGGCCGGCTCCGGCGGCGAGTGCGGCTTCGACCGAGCTCGCCGCGGGCCAGAGCCCGAATCCGTCGTCGACGACGACGACGTGGCCCGCGCCGCGCAGCGGCTCCCCTCCCCCGGCCAGTGCCTGCGACGTGAGCAGCGACGTCGTTCCCGCCGCTTCACGGGGCAGCGTCTCCTCGGCCCCGACCGCCAGGACCACGTCGTCGAAGCCCTCCAGCTCGGCGGCACTCACCCGGTGGCCCAGCCGCATCGTCACCGCCGACAGGTTGTCCGAGTAGTAGTCGAGGAGGCGACGCCACCCGCTGCGGTTCGGTGCGTCCGCGGCAATCGCGAGCTGGCCCCCGATCCGGGCGCGGCTCTCGAAGAGGGTGACGTCGTGGTCGGGTCCGAGCCGCATCGCGCACTCGAGACCGGCCGGGCCCGCACCGACGACCGCGATCCGGCGCCGGTCCGCGGACCGGCGCGTCGGGCCGAGGGTCAGCGGGTACGCCGGACGCGCGGACTCGCCCGGCGGAGCGAGTTCTGGGTTGACCGAGCAGAGCAGGACCGGGTCGAACGTCCGGCAGTCCTCGTTGCAGGACACGCACGGGCGGATCGCGGTTTCCCGGCCGGTCAGCATCTTCCGCGGGAAGTTCGGGTCCGCGATCAGCGGTCGTGCCACGCCGACGAGGTCGGCACCCGACTGCAGGGCGCCGTCGATGGACGCGCCGGTGCGGAAGGACTGCGACACGAGCAGCGGTGGCCCGGCGGCCGCGCGTAGCCGTCCGACCGCGTCGAGCAGCGGCGGGTCGGTGACGGCCATGTCCCGGACGTAGGTGGTGCGCACGCCGACGGTGACGTTGACGTAGTCGAAGCCGGAGAGGTGCGGAAGCAGCTCGCACAGCCCGTCCATGCCGAGGCCTGCCTCTTCTCCTCCTTCGGCGGAGACGCGCACACCGAGGACGAGATCGGGACAGGCGTCGCGGATCGCGGCCGCGATGCGGTCGAGGATCCGTACCCGCTGCGAGACCGTCGCGGCGTCGGAGCCGAAGTTGGTGACCGGCGAGAGGAACTGCGCCAGCAGGTATCCGTGGGCAGCGTGCAGTTCGACGACGGGGAATCCGGCGGACCACGCGTGAACAGCGGATGTGCGGAAGGCGTCGACGATCCCGTCGACCTCGGCGGGCCCGAGTGCGCGGGGACGCGTCGGTTCGCGAGGCGAGCGGACGACGGTCGGTGCCACGGGATGACTCCACAGTTCGGCGCCGAGCGTTTCGCGACCGAGGTGGACCAGTTGGCACGCCGCCACGGCCCCCTCCTCCGTGATCGCCCGTGCCCGGGCCTCGAGGCCTGCGACGACTTCCGGACGCCAGGCCTCGGTGATGTTGCCGTTGCGGTTGGCCGAGTTCGGTGACACCACGGTGCCGCCGACGATCAGCATCGCCGCCCCGCCCGCCGCCCGGCGGCGCCAGTAGTCCGCGTCGCCGGGCGACGGGACACCGCCGGCGACGGCTCCCGAGGCGTGCGCCGTC
Source organism: Rhodococcus sp. NPDC057014 (assembly GCF_042673295.1). Lineage (NCBI taxonomy): Bacteria > Bacillati > Actinomycetota > Actinomycetes > Mycobacteriales > Nocardiaceae > Rhodococcus > Rhodococcus sp. NPDC057014. Next base: position 6,653 of record NZ_JBHUSF010000366.1, on the reverse strand, counting down.
CCGACGAGACGGTTCGCCAGCCGAAGCGGGCCGAGCTGCAGCGGCCGAGCAGCACGTGGAGACGTCATGAATGCTCCTAACTGAACTGGATTCACTTCACGCTAGCAGGTGATTGACATCACACGGCAACTTCTTTAGATTCAAACTGATATCAGTTCAATTTGAGGGGAATCATGTCGTTCGTTCTCATCCATGGCGCGGGAATGGGCGCCTCCTGCTGGGACCCACTCCTGCCGTTGCTCGAAGGCGACACTCTCGCAGTCGATCTCCCCGGACGGGGTACACGCCGATCCGCCGACCCGCGGACCGTCACCCTTGCCGACTGCACCGCGGCCGTCGTGGCGGATGTGGAAGCGGCGAACCTCGATGACATCGTTCTGGTCGCGCATTCCTTCGCCGGAGTGACGGCCACGCCGGCCATGCCTGCGCTCGCGGGCCGATTGCGGCACGTCGTCTTCCTCTCCGCTGTCGTCCCCGCCGACGGCACGCGAGTGATCGACCAGATCGACCCGGACGTCCGCGCCGCCGTGGAAGAGTCGATACGAGGCGGTCTCTATCGCCAGGATCCTGCGGGCGCCACAGCGATGCTCTGCAACGACATGGACGCCGAGCAGACCGGCTGGACGATCGACCAACTGGTCGACGACTCCGCCGCGTTACTCACCGAGTCCGTCGATCTGTCCGGCCTTCGGGCCGACATCCCCCGCACCTACGTACGCCTGACGAAGGACGCCTGCTATCCGCCCGAACTGCAGGAGCGATCGGCCGCCGTCGTCGGCGGCGACACCGTCTTTCTCGAATCCGGCCACATGGCCATGGTGACGATTCCCGATCAGGTCGCCGCGCTGCTGCACGGGCTCTCGGCGTAGGCCCTCACCGCGCGTTCGATCCCCTCGCTCACAGACCGAAATACACGGATTCGCATCCGGCGAACCGATTCCGGAAGGACTTTCATGCCATGAGAAGTGTGCCGATAAAGCTGATGGCGGTCGCGGTGGTCGCCGCGTTCGCTTCCGCCGCCTGCGGATCCGGCGGGTCCGGCGTCAGTCGACCAGTGTCGGGCACGTGGGACGACGTCGTCGCCGCGGCCGAGAGCGAAGGCAGCGTACTGCTGTACTCGAGCCAGAATCCCGCCAATCTCGAGGCGCTCAAAGTGGCATTCGAGCAGGAGTATCCCGAGATCTCCCTCGAATACGTCCGGGGAACGGACGCCGACATCAACCCGAAGGTCGAGGTCGAGAATCAGACGAAACGCGGCACGGCCGACGTTCACATGCTCACCGACTCCGCCTGGATCGAGACGGCCGCGGAGTCGGGCACGTACTCGGCCGACCTCGTCGGCCCGGCGTTCGACGCGCCGGAGTACGAACCCCAGAAGAGCATCATCTCCGACAGGTTCTTCCTGACCAGCGCGGCGGTGTTCTCCCTCGGATGGAACACGACAGCACTTCCCGGCGGCCTGCAGAAGCCGGAAGACCTCCTCGACCCGGCGTTGAAGGGCAAGATCGGCATCGTCAACCCGTCGGGTATCGCCTCCTACGTCGACTTCTACCGATTCTTCGAAAAGAACTTCGGCCCCGGCTATCTCCAGAAACTCGCCGAACTGAAACCGCGCATCTACCCGAGCGCACTGGGGGTCGCCCAGGCCTTGACGTCCGGCGAGATCGTCGCCACCCCGGTGGTGCAACCGCTGGTGCGGGAGAAGGAATCGGGTGCGCCGGTCGACTGGGCTCTGCCCACGCCGCCGTGGGGAACACCCTGGTTCACGCACGCCCTGTCGGCGGCGCCGCACCCGAACGCGGCTCAGGTGCTCGCGAACTTCATGGTCACGCCGGCCGGCCAGAAGGCGCTGTCGCTCGGCTACGCGAGCGCCCTTCCCGGCATCGAGGGAAGCGTCGCGCGGGCCCAGGACATCGCACTGCCCAACCCGTCCGATCTGACGCCGGAATCGCTCACCGAATACCAGGCCGACTGGGAAAAGAGATTCATCCAGTGACGTCACACGACGCGCGACTGCGTGACACCTGCGCTCTCGTCACCGGTGCCGCACGAGGGATCGGTGCCGCGACCGCGGAACTCTTCCATGCGCACGGCGCGACGGTGTACCTGTGCGACGTCGACGACGACCCGGGCAGCAGTGTCGCGGCGAAACTCGGTGCGAGAGCACACTATCGGCACCTGGACGTGACTGACGAAGCCGACTGGTCCCGGGTGGCCACCGAGATGACGGACCGCGGCCACCCGATGCGCATTCTCGTCAACTCCGCCGGCGCCGCGTCCAAGGCGTCGATCATGGACACCTCGCTCGCCGAGTTGCGCCGCATGATCGACCTCAACCTGGTGGGCACGTTCCTCGGACTGCAGGCCGCGGGCGCCGCGATGACCGCAGGCGGGTCGGTGGTCAACCTGTCGTCGCTGCGCGGCGTCCTCGCGACCGCCGAACTCGGTGCGTACGGCGCGTCGAAGTTCGGCGTTCGCGCCCTGACCCGCGTTGCGGCGCTGGAGTTCGCGGAGAGGAACATCCGGGTCAACGCGGTGTGCCCGGGCAGTATCGACACGGCCATCACCGCGGGCGCAGGTTTCGCCGACGACGACATGGATGCGTATGTGAAGAGCATTCCGATGCAGCGACGGGGTCTGCCGCTCGAGGTGGCGAAGGCCATCCTGTTCCTCGCGAGCGACGAGAGCAGTTACGTCACCGGCACCGATCTCATGATCGACGGTGGAACCTCGGCGGGCGCCAGGACTCCCAAACTCTCGTCGTCGTGACGGACCGGCCCGGCAACTCCTTGCCCGCCGGCCATCCCACCGCTACGCTGAAATGAACTGAATTCACTTTATATTTGTCCGCCGCTCCGAAACCGGGAGCCCGGACGGACGCCCTCCCCGACAAACCACTCGCAACCAGGCAGGTGCCAGGTGACATCGCAATTCAGGGTTTCCAACCTGACCAAGACCTTCGGGTCCAACACCATCGTCGACCAACTCGATCTCGACATCGAGGACGGTGAATTCCTCGTACTGCTCGGCCCCAGCGGTTGCGGCAAGACGACCACGCTCCGCTGCATCGCCGGCCTCGAGACACCCGAGGGCGGGTCGATCACGTTCAAGGACCACACCGTCTTCGACGCGTCGGCCCGAATCAACGTTCCGGCCTACAAGCGCAACATCGGCATGGTCTTCCAGTCCTACGCGCTGTGGCCGAACATGACGGTGCGGGAGAACATCCGGTACCCCTTGAAGGTCCGCCGGATGAAGACTGCCATGGCCTCCGGCCAGGTCGAAACCGCTGCGGGCATGGTGGATTGCGGGGCCCTGCTCGACCGGTACCCCTCCCAGCTCAGCGGTGGGCAGCAACAGCGGGTGGCGGTGGCGCGCGGATTGGTCGCACAACCCGATCTGGTGCTGTTCGACGAACCCCTGAGCAATCTCGATGCGCGACTGCGCGACCAGGTGCGGTCCCAGATCCATCAGCTCCACGAACGTCTCGGCTTCACAGCCGTATTCGTCACCCACGATCAGGCCGAGGCGTTCGCGCTCGGAGACCGGCTCGCCATCATGAAGGCGGGCAAGATCGAGCAGTACGACACCCCCGAGCGGGTCTACGAGACCCCGGCCTCCGACTATGTCGCCGCGTTCATCGGCATGGCGAACCGACTCGAACTCGTCCGGCGGCACGAGGGCTGGACAACGCGCGCGGGCACTCCGGTAGACCTCGATGCGGCCGTCATCCAGGGCGGACACCTCGGGGGCGACGCTGCCCTGGGAAGAATGCGCCCCGACGACCTCGCCCTGCATCGTTCGCTCGACGAGGTCGCCCCGGGCGATGTCGGCCTGACCGGTGAACTCGTCACCTCGGAGTACGGCGGTCGCCATTTCGACGTGACGGTCGACGCCGGCGGTGAGCGGTTGTACCTGCGCGCGGATGCGGGACGGCACGGATCCTGGTTGCGCGGCGCCGCCACGGGATCTCCTCTGGTGGTCAGCTTCTCCCCCAGCGCCCTGCGCGTGTTCCCGCACCCCGACGGGCACGTCGATCTGCACGCTCCCGAGCTCGCTCGGGCCGCAGCCCGAGCGGAGGCGTGATGGCTACTGTCGCCGTGAGCCGCGGTGCGCGGCCGCTCGTCGTCAGCGCGGTGTGGCGGACCCGGCTCGGGTACGGTGCGCTGCTGGCGTTTCTCGCGTACCTCGTCGTGCTCCCGCTGTTCCGGCTGCAGTCGCTGGCGTTCGAAGACGGCGCGCGCGGATATCAGGCCCAGTACGGGCGGTACGACATCGGTCAGACCATCCGGACGACCATCGCCCTCGCCGTCACGTCGCTCGCCATCGCGATGGTGCTGGGCACGGTGCTCGCGTTCGCGGCCACCAGACTGCCACGCCGGCTGAGCTTTCTCCGGATCGTCCCCATCCTGCCCATCGTGATGCCCGCGGTCGCCAACGTGGTCGGGTGGGCATTCCTCCTGTCTCCGGGGCCGGGGTACCTGAACGCACTCCTGCGCACACTTCCCTGGTGGAACACCGTGGATTCCGGACCGATCGACGTCTACAGCACTCCGTGGATCATCATTCTCACCGGTTTCGGACTCACGTCGTTCGTGTACCTGTTCGTGAGCGCGGGCATGCAGAACATCAGTTCCGAGCATCTCGAGGCCGCGCAGATCAGCGGTTCGTCCACGCTCGGAGTGTTCTTTCGCGTCGTGCTGCCCCTGCTTCGCCCGTCCCTGGTGTACGGCGGCGGAATCGCGCTGCTTCTCGGACTGGGCCAGTTCACCGGGCCGCTCCTGCTGGGGCAGAACGCGGGCGTGAAGGTGCTCACCACCGAAATGTACCGACGTGTGTCCGAGTCGCCCGCGGATTTCGCTGCCGCGGCGGCCGCGGGGTCACCGCTCGTCATCTTCGGCATCGTCGTCGTGCTCGCGCAGAAGATGCTTCTCGGCAATCAGAAGCGCTTCGTCACCCACGGCGGAAAAGCGTTCGCGCCGAACACCGGACGCTCGATCTGGGCGGCCGCGGCGATCTCCGTCTACGCGATTCTCGCACTCGTCGTTCCGCTGATCGGGCTCGCCATCGTGGCCGTGTCTCCGTACTGGTCGGTATCGCTGTCCTGGAATCTGTTCACACTCGACAACTTCCGGGCGCTCTTCCAGACGGCGAGCATCGTCGACTCCGTGTTCACCAGTCTTCTCACCTCCGTCGTCGCAGTGGCGATCTGCGTGCCGATCGGCTATCTCACCGCCACTCTGCTCGTGCGAGGCCGCACGCACCGGGTCCTGGGGACCATCGGTGACGTCATCACGGCTCTCCCCCTGGGCATTCCGGCAGTGATCTTCGGTGTCGGGTTCCTGCTGACCTACACGCAGCCTCCGCTGATCCTCTACGGCACCAAAGCGGTCATCATCCTCGTGTACGTCGTGCTCATGGTGCCGTTCTCCACCCGGATGCAGATGACGGCGATGCTGTCGCTCGGGGAGACGTACGCCGAGGCGTCGGCGACCAGTGGCGCGAGCCCGTTCGTCACCAATCTCCGGGTGATCCTGCCGCTGATGAGACCGACCGTGCTCAGTGCCGTCGCCTTGATGTTCATCCTGCTGACCCACGAGTTCGCCGCCTCACTGCTCGTCCGTGCCGCCACGACACAGGTGATGGGCACGCTGCTGTTCGACCTGTGGGAGAACGGCTCGTATCCGCTGGTGGCGGCGATGGCGCTGCTCATGACGGCCGTGACCAGCATCGGCGTCGTGTTCGCGATGCTCGTCGGTGGCCGGAACGTGTTGAGCAACCTGTGATGTCGGCATGTCCGGCCCGATCCGAACGAAAAACGAGGAGTACAGATGAGTGTGGGACCTGAACGGCTTCGCGACAAGGTCGTCCTGCTGACGGGTGCGACCGGTGGGATCGGCGTCGAGATCGTCCGCAGGCTTGCCGACGAGGGCGCCCACGTCGTCGTCACCGATCTCGACGAATCGGCCTGCCATGACCTGCTTCGCACTCTCGCCCGGCCCGAGCGACATGCCGCGCACGCCCTGGACGTCTCCTCCGAGGAGCAGTGGGAGGCGGTCGTCGCAGCAGCCGAAGGGAGGTTCGGCGCTGTGCACGCCCTGGTCAACAACGCCGCCATCGGCAGTGTCGCGACGGCCGAGGACGAAACCCGGGCGCACTGGGATCGTGTGATCGGGATCGGTCAGACCGGCACGTGGCTGGGCATGAAACATGCCGGTCCCCTGATCGAGCGCAGCGGCGGCGGTTCCATCGTGAACATGTGCTCGATCCTGGGAACCGTCGGTGGCCTGGGCAACAGTGTCGCCTACGCGGCCGCCAAGGGTGCCGTCCGCACGATGACGAAGAACGCCGCCCTGCACTGGGCGAAGGCGGGCGTGCGGGTCAACTCGCTGCACCCGGGATTCATCGCGACGCCACCCCTGCTCGAACGGTGGGAGGGCACCGAGCGTCACCGCGAGATGCTGGCCGGCACGCCGATGGGCAGGCTCGGGCGCGGTGAGGAGATTGCGGCCGCGGTCGCCTTCCTCGCGGGCGACGACTCCACCTTCGTGACCGGAGCGGAGATCTACGCCGACGGCGGGTGGACGGCTGCCTGAACCCCGGCAGACGAACATGGCCTCCGCGCGATGCGGAGGCCATGTTTGCTGTGCGGC
>NZ_JBHUSF010000365.1:0-8504 GCF_042673295.1 Rhodococcus sp. NPDC057014 | reverse complement strand
GTACCGGCAGGCGTGGCCGGGGAGCTGTACCTCGCGGGCCCCGCGCTCGCGCGCGGCTATCACGGCCGGCACGCCCTCACCGCGGAACGCTTCGTGGCCAACCCGTTCGGGCCGCCGGGCAGCCGGATGTACCGGACCGGCGACCTCGTGCGCTGGACGGCGGACGGGCAACTCGACTACCTCGGGCGCACCGACTTCCAGGTGAAGATCCGCGGATTCCGCATCGAACTCGGCGAGGTGGAGTCGGCGCTGCTCGCCCACGAGAACGTGGCGGCGGCAGTCGCCGACGTGCGCCGGGACGAACGGTCCGGCCGGCGGCTGATCGGGTACGTCGTCCCCGAACCCGGCGCGGCCGTCGATCCGGGCGAAGTCCTGCAGTTCGCGGGCACGCGGCTCGCGTCGTACATGGTGCCCGCCGTCGTTCTGGTGATCGCGGCGCTCCCGGTGACGGTGCACGGCAAGATCGACCGGAAGGCGCTGCCGGAACCGGATTTCGGAGTCACCGTCACCGACAGCCGGCCGCCGCGCACCGAGACGGAGGCGCTGCTCGCCGGCCTGTTCCGGGATGTGCTGGGACTCGCCTCGGTGGGCGTCGACGACTCGTTCTTCGCGCTGGGCGGCGACAGCATCATGTCGATCCAGCTGGTGGCCCGCGCGAAAGCCGCGGGTCTGATCCTCTCCCCGCGGGACGTGTTCGAGCGCCGGACCGTCGCCGGTCTCGCCGAAGTGGCCCACCACGAACGCGCCGATGCCGTGGTGCTGGAGGAACTGCCCGGCGGCGGAGTCGGCCCGGTGCCGCTGACCCCCGTCGTCGCGTGGATGCTCGACCGCAGCGGCGGCAGGCTGGAGCGGTTCTCCCAGTCGGTGCCGGTCACCGCACCCCGCGGCCTCACCCGCGAGGATCTCGCCGCCGCCGTCGACGCCGTGCTGGACCGCCACGACATGCTCCGCGCGCGACTGGCCGCCGACGACGCGGGGCGGTGGGCGATGACGGTGCTGCCCACCGGATCGGTGCGCGCCGACACGCTGATCCACCGCGTGCCGGTGACGTCGTTCGACACCGGCGACTTCGCCGCGGTCGCGAGAGCGGAACTGCACGCGGCGGCCGACCGCCTGGACCCGGCCGCGGCCAGCATGGTGCAGGTGCTCTGGTTCGACGGCCCGGACGGCCAGGGGCGTCTGCTGCTGGTCGCGCATCATCTCGTCGTCGACGGCGTGTCCTGGCGGATCCTGATCGCGGATCTCGCGGCCGCCCATTCCCGCGTCGCCGAGGGTCTGCCCGCCGCACTGCCGGCGGTCGGGACGTCGATGCGGCGATGGTCGCACGGGCTCACCGATGCCGCGCCGGCCCGGCACGCCGAAGGCGCACTGTGGCAGTCGATCCTGGACGGACCCGATCCGCTTCTCGGCTCCCGGCCGCTGGATCCGACCGTCGACGTCGACGCCACGACCGGCCGCGTCGTCGTGGACGTGCCCACCGGCGTCACCGACGCACTCCTCACCACCCTTCCCGCCGCGTTCCACGGCGCCGTCGGCGACGGCCTGCTCGCCGCCCTCGCACTGGCGATGATCCGGTGGCGGCGCCGCCGCGGGGTCGACACGTCCGACGTGCTGATCAACCTCGAGGGCCACGGCCGCGAAGACCACGTCGTGCCGGGCGCCGACCTGTCCCGCACCGTCGGATGGTTCACCACACTGTTCCCGGCGCGACTCGACCTCACCGGCATCGACGTCGACGCCGCACTCGCCGCCGACGACGCCGCCGGGGCCGCGATCAACAGCGACGACGCGGCCGGGGCCGCGATCAAGGCCGTCAAGGAACAACTCCTCGCCATTCCCGACCACGGCATCGGGTACGGCATGCTGCGGTACCTGGACCCCGGCGACTCCGCGGAACTGCGCCGATTCCAGCCGCCCCAGCTGAGTTTCAACTACCTCGGCCGGGTGGCGACGAGCGCAGGCGACGTGCCCTGGCTGCCGGTCGCGGACAGCGGGGACCTCGGCGGAACCCAGAACCACGACATGCCCGCCGCCTGGGTCGTCGATGTCAACGCCGCCACCACCGAGCGCGACGGGGCGCCGGTGCTGACGGCGACGTGGTCGTACCCCACCGGTGTGCTCGCCGCCGAGGACGTGGACGAGCTCTCCGCGCTGTGGGTGCGGGCGCTCACAGCACTCGCCGAGCACGCGAACCGGCCGGGCGCGGGCGGGCTGACCCCGTCCGACCTCGACCTGGTGTCCATCGGGCAGACCGACATCGACCGGCTGGGGCGCACCTACCCGGACCTCGCCGACATCTGGCCGCTGTCCCCGCTGCAGGCGGGTCTGCTGTTCCACGCGCAGCTGTCCGAGCATCGACTCGACGCCTATCAGGTGCAGTTGGTCCTCGACCTGCGCGGCACCGTCGACCCGGCGAGGCTGCGCCGTGCCGCGCAGGGCCTGCTCGACCGGCACGCGAATCTCCGCGTGGCGTTCGCCGACACCGGCAACGGACCGGTGCAGGTGGTACTCGATTCGGCGACCGCGCCGTGGACCGACGTCGATCTCTCAGACCTCGACGACAGCGCGTTCCTCGCCGCCGACCGCGCCGTCCCGTTCGAGATGTCCGAGGCCCCGCTGCTCCGATTCACGTTGCTGCGCACCGCACCCGACCGGTACCGGCTGGTGCTCACCCACCACCACATCCTCCTCGACGGCTGGTCGACGCCGCTGGTGATCAAGGACCTGCTCGTCCTGTACGCCACGGACGGCGACCCGACCGCACTGCCCCGCGTCACGCCCTACCGCGACTACCTGCAGTGGATCGGCAGGCAGGACCACGAACGGTCCACGGCCGCCTGGGTGTCCGCCCTCGCCGGCGCGGACGAGCCGACGTTCGTGGCGCCCGCGGCGCACGGCGAACAGTCCTTCGCCGAACCCGAGGACGTGCGCCTCGAGGTGGGCGAGGAGAAGACCCGCGCGCTGGAGTCCCTCGCACGCGAGCGTGGCCTGACGATGAACACGTTCGTTCAGGTGGCGTGGGGGCTGGTGCTGACCACGCTCGGCACCCGGGAGGACGTGACGTTCGGCGCCACCGTGTCCGGCCGTCCACCGGCGGTCGCGGGGATCGAATCGATGGTCGGGCTGTTCATCAACACGGTGCCCGTCCGGCTGCGCCTGCGCAGGGAGGAGACGCTCGCCGAACTGCTGCAGCGCTTCCAACGCGAACAATCGGCCCTGCTCGATCACCACTATCTGGGACTCACCGAGATCCAGCGCGCCGTCGGGGAGGGCGCCGCGTTCGACACGCTCACCGTGTTCGAGTCGTATCCGGTGGACCGCATGGGGCTGTCCGAAGACACCGACATCGGCGGCATGCACGTCGCCGGGATCGAGGGGATCGACTCCACCCACTATCCGTTCACCCTGATGGCGCACGTCGACACGGCACTGCACCTGCGACTGCGGTACCAGCCGAACGTCTTCGGCAGCGAGTTCGCGGAGTCGGTGGCCGCCCGCGTCGCACGTGTCGTGCAGATCCTGCTGTCCGATATCGACACCCCGCTCGCGCACCTGACGCTGTTGTCGGACGCCGAACTCGAGGAGTACACCGCGGTGTGCGGCGCCCCCGCCGGGCCGCCGAGGACGCTGCCCGAGCTCCTCACGGCCTCGGCCGGGAACCGGCCGGACGCGTCCGCGTTCGTCTTCGACGGACAGGGGACGAGCTACCGGGAACTCGACGAGCGGTCGAGCGCGCTGGCCCGCGTGCTGATCGAACGGGGTGCCGGGCCGGAGACGTTCGTGGCGCTCGGGCTGCCCCGATCACCGGAATCGGTGCCCGCGGTGTGGGCGGTCGCCAAGACCGGAGCCGCGTTCGTGCCCGTCGACCCGACCTATCCCGCCGACCGCATCGAGAACATGCTGGCCGATTCCGGTGCGGCACTAGGGGTGACGACGTCGGCGCACCGGCACCGCCTGCCCGATACCGTGCCGTGGCTGGTGCTGGACGATCCGGACTTCGAGCGCACGTGGTCCGCCGCCTCCCCGGCCCGCGTCACCGACCTGGACCGCCGGTCGGTGCTCGACGTCGACCACGCCGCCTACGCGATCTACACGTCCGGGTCCACCGGCAGGCCGAAAGGTGTCGTGGTCACCCACCGCGGTCTGGCGAACCTGCTCACCGAGCAGAGCGAGCACTACACCGTGTCGCCGGATTCCCGCTGCCTGCACATCTGCTCACCCAGTTTCGACGTGGCGATCCTCGAACTCGTCCAGTCGTGCGCGGCGGGGGCGACACTGGTGATCGCGCCCCCCGACGTCTACGGCGGCGCGGCACTCGCGGACCTGCTGCGCCGCGAACGGGTCACCCACGCCTGCATCACCCCGGCCGTGCTGGCCACCGTGGAGCGCGACGGCATCGAGCACCTCGAGGCGCTCGTCGTGGCCGGCGACGCCGTCGGCGACGAACTGGTGGCCGCGTGGGGCGTCGACCGGGCGATGTTCAACGGCTACGGCCCCACCGAGGCGACCGTCCTCACCACCTTCAGCACACCGATGACGCCGGGAGAACCGGTCACGATCGGGAGCCCCGTCCGCGGCATCGCACTGTCCGTCCTCGACGCCCGGTTGCAGCCCGTCCCGGCCGGGGTGCCCGGCGAGTTGTACATCGCGGGAACGGCTCTGGCCCGCGGATACCACCGGCGCCCGGCGCTCACCGCGGAACGGTTCGTCGCCAACCCCTACGGCCGTGGCCGGATGTACCGCACGGGCGACGTCGTGCGGTGGCGCCGCGACCACACCCTCGAGTACCTCGGGCGCAGCGACTTCCAGGTGAAGATCCGCGGCCAGCGTGTGGAACTGGGGGAGATCGATTCCGTGCTCACCACCCACCCGCACCTCGACTTCGCCGCGACGCTCGGCAGGCCGGGACCGCTGGGCGACACGGCGCTCGTGTCGTACGTCCTGCCGCACGACGGCGAGGAAGTGGCGGCGCCGGACGTGCTCGCGTTCGCGGGCCGCATCCTGCCCAAGTACATGGTGCCCGCGGCCGTGGTGGTTCTCGACGAGATCCCGTTGACCCCGGTCGGCAAACTGGACCGGAAGGCGCTGCCGGCACCGGAATTCGTGACGGCGACCCTCGGGTACCGGGCGCCCACCACTCCGGTCGAGGAGGCCGTCGCGGACGTGTTCGCCGAGGTGCTCGGCGCCCCGCGCGTCGGTGCGGACGACAGCTTCTTCGACCTCGGCGGCGACTCGCTCAGCGCCACCCGGGCGGTCGCGCGCATCAACTCCGCCCTCGACGCCGGGATCGGGGTGGCCGCACTGTTCGACGCGCCCGTGGTCGCCGACCTGGCGGTCCGGATCGATTCGGCCGCGTCGGCGAGGACGCCGTCGGTGGCCCTTGCCGCCGGGCCGCGCCCCGACCGGATACCGCTGTCGCTGGCGCAGCAGCGGATGTGGTTCGTCAACCAGTTCGACACGTCCTCGCCCGCCTACAACATCCCGATCGCCCTGCGGCTGACCGGCGCCCTCGACCGCGCCGCCCTGCACGCGGCGGTCGGCGACGTCGTGGAGCGGCACGAATCGCTGCGCACCGTGTTCCCCGGGTCGGTCGACGGACCGCACCAGGTGATCGTCGATCCCGGGCCGGCAACCCCCGGCCTCGACCCGGTGCCCGTGTCCGGTGACCGTGCACTGCGGGACGCCGTCGCGGCACTGATCGGCGCGGGTTTCGACGTGAGCGACGAGATCCCCCTCCGCGCAACGCTCTTCGCACTGGAACCCGAACAGCAGGTCCTCGCCATCGTCGTGCACCACATCGCCGCCGACGGATTCTCGATGATGCCGCTGGCCCGCGACGTCATGCTCGCCTACACCGCCCGAACCGTGGGGGAGACGCCCGGGTGGACCCCGCTGCCGGTGCAGTACGCCGACTACAGCGTGTGGCAGCGGGACGTCCTCGGCGCGGTGGACGATCCCGACTCGGTGATGTCCAGGCAGCTGGGCTACTGGACGGACACGCTGTCCGGAGCACCCGAGGTGCTGCAGATCCCGGTCGACCGGCCGCGGCCCGCCCAGCGGTCGTACCGCGGGGACGTCGTCGAGTTCGACGTGCCCGCCCGGCTGCACCGGGCGCTGAACACGATCGCGGCCCAGCACAATTCGACGCTGTTCATGGCGGTGCACGCGGCGTTCGCCGTGCTGCTGTCCCGGTTGTCGGGCACCGGCGACGTCACGATGGGGACGCCGGTCGCCGGGCGCGGGCAGGCGGCACTCGACGACGTCGTCGGCATGTTCGTCAACACCCTCGTCCTGCGGACGGTGGTGGACCCGCGGGCGTCGTTCGGTGAGGTCCTGGCCGCGGTCCGGGCCGCGGATCTCGGCGCGTTCGAGCACGCGGACATCCCGTTCGAGCGGCTCGTCGACCACCTCGCCCCCGAACGGTCCACGTCGCACACCCCGCTGTTCCAGGTGCTCATCGAATTCCGGAACGCGGAGGGCACCCACCTCGAGTTGCCGGGACTCACCGTCGACTCGCTCGACGTGGACCTCGAGGTCGCGAAGTTCGACCTGGAACTGAGCGTCGCCGAACAGGTCGACGAGGACGGCGCGCCCGCCGGACTCGCCGCCGGGTTGCGGTTCGCGACGGACGTTCTCGGCCGCGACACGGTGACCCGGTTCGGGGAACGGTTCCTGCGGGTGCTCGACTCGATCGCCGCGGCCGGAGCGCTCCCGGTGGGGGACATCGACATCCTGGACCCGGCGGAGCGGGAGTCGGTGCTGCCCGCGTTCGCCGAACCGGTCGGAGCGCACGCGACGCTGGTGGAACTCTTCGAGCGGGCCGCCGAGCGGTCCCCCGGCACGACGGCCGTCGTCTGCGAAGGTGCGTCGCTCACGTACGAAGAGCTGGACCCCCGGTCGAATCGTCTGGCGCGGTTGCTGATCGCGCGCGGCGCGGGCCCGGAGTCCCTGGTGGCCGTCGCCGCCGCGCGGTCGGTGGACCTGGTGGTGGCGCTGCTCGCGGTGGTGAAATCGGGGGCCGGCTACGTGCCCGTCGACGTCACGTACCCAGCGGAGCGGCTCGCGTACGTGTTCGCCGACGCCCGGCCGGTATGTGTGCTGACCACCGAGGCCGAATCCGGTGCGGTCCGGCCGAGCGGGATCCCGGCCGTCCTCGTCGACAGCGCGGAGACGGCGGCCGAACTGGACCACATGTCGCCGCTGCCGGTGACCGACCAGGACCGGAGCGGACCCCTGCACCCGGACGCGGTGGCGTACGTCATCTACACGTCCGGCTCGACCGGACAGCCGAAAGGCGTTCAGGTGTCGCACCGCAACGTCGCCGGCCTGTTCGCGCACACACAGCCGCTGTTCGGTTTCGACACCTCCGATGTGTGGACCATGTTCCACTCGGCGGCGTTCGACTTCTCCGTCTGGGAGTTGTGGGGTGCGCTGCTCCACGGCGGCAGGCTGGTGGTGGTCGACTACTTCACCACCCGCTCGCCCGACGCGTTCCTGCGACTGCTGCGCAACGAGAACGTCACCGTCCTGAATCAGACCCCCACCGCGTTCTACCAACTCGCCGAGGCGGACCGGGTGGCCGGCGGCACCGAACTGGCCTTGCGCGTCGTGGTGTTCGGCGGCGAGGCCCTCGACCTGGGGCAGCTCACGCGCTGGTACGCGCGACACGGAGACACCGTCCCGGCGCTGGTGAACATGTACGGCATCACCGAAACCACCGTGCACGTCAGCCACCTGCCGCTGGACGAGGAACTCGCCGCGTCCGCGTCGGCGTCCGTGATCGGCCGGGCCCTGCCCGGACTGCGCGTGCACGTGCTCGACTCCCGCCTGCACCCGGTGCCGCCGGGAGTGGTCGGGGAACTCTACGTGTCCGGCGCGCAGGTGTCCCGCGGCTATCTGGGCCGGTTCACGCTCACGTCGACCCGGTTCGTGGCCGACCCGTACACCCCCGGATCGCGGATGTACCGATCCGGCGACCTCGGCCGGTGGAACCGAGACGGTCAGCTGGACTATCTGGGCCGCAACGACTTCCAGGTTCAGGTCAAGGGTTTCCGCATCGAACTCGGCGAGGTGGAGTCGGCGCTCCTCGCCTGCGACGGCGTGGCCCAGTCGGTGGTGCTGGCGCGAAACGAGCGCCTGGTGGGCTACGTGGTGCCCGAGGCGGGCCGGGTGCTGGACCCCGCCGGGATCGTCGACACGGTCGGGGGCAGGCTGGCGGCGCACATGGTGCCCGCCGCCGTGGTGGTGCTCGACGCCCTGCCCCTCACCGTGAACGGCAAACTCGACCGCCGGGCGCTCCCCGAACCGGACTACGGCCGGCAGGTGTCGCTCGGCCGCGCACCGGCGACGGAGACGGAGCGGATCCTCGCCGGCCTGTTCGCCGAGGTCCTCGGCCTCGGCACGGTGGGCGTCGACGATTCGTTCTTCGCGGTGTCGGCGACGTACAAGCGGGTCTATTTCTCCAACCGCTTCGGCCGTCTGCTGGCACTGGACAGCCGCACCGG
>NZ_JBHUSF010000364.1:0-8553 GCF_042673295.1 Rhodococcus sp. NPDC057014 | reverse complement strand
CCGCTACCCACCCACCGCGCAACTGTCCACCCTGGTCAACAGCCTCGAGGGCGTCTCGGCTCGTTACCTGCGCCAAGAGTTCCCCGACCACATCCAGAAATACCTGTGGGGCAACCACTTCTGGTCACCGTCCTACTTCGCCGCCTCCGCCGGCGGAGCCCCACTCGCCATCATCGCCGAGTACCTCACCAACCACAAACGAACCGAACCCACTCAAGGAAGCGACCCCGCTATGCGCGATCGCGCAGTACAGAATCAGCTTCCTCCCGGCCCTGAAGGGCCAGGCCTCCTCTGATCAATCCGGTGAAAGTCCGCCCGATTGCGCTCTGCCCTGGTACGGCGTGCCTTTCGGGAAAACTGCGGCACCGCTGTCATCATGAGGCCAAGGCCGCAGCCGAAGGGGCTCGTCGCATGGACAGATCGCTGATCGAGTGAGTACCGTCGCCAGCCCGGAACGACGGGGCCGGTCCGGTGACCGCCCTCGGACCGGTGACCGGACCGCCGGAACCGTGTTCCGTACGGACATCGAGGGTTTGCGGGCCCTCGCGGTGCTGGCCGTGGTGTTCTTCCACGCGGGTGTGCCCGGGATCGACGGCGGGTTCGCGGGTGTCGACGTCTTCTTCGTCGTCTCGGGGTTTCTCATCACCGGTCTGCTGTGGCGGGACGTGGCGGCCACCGGCCGCGTGGGGCTGGCCGAATTCTACGGCGCCCGTGCCCGGCGACTGCTGCCCGCCGGGTGCGTCGTGCTGGTGGCCACCGCGATAGCCGCCGCCGTACTCCTTCCCCCACTGCAGGCCCGCGCGGTCCTCGGCGACGGGATCGCCAGCGCGCTCTACGTCGGCAACTACCGGCTGGCGCTGCACGGCACCGACTACCTGGCCGCCGACGCGCCGCCGTCACCGTTCCAGCACTACTGGTCGCTGGGCGTCGAAGAGCAGTTCTACCTGCTGTGGCCTGCACTGATCATCGGGGTCGCCTGGCTCGTGCGGCGCCGGACACGACGCCTCGGCCCGGACCACGCACCGTCGGCGACCCCGTATCTGCTCGTCCTCGCGGTGGTCGCGGCGGTGTCGTTCGCGGTCTCACTCGACTGGACCCGCACGCTGCCGCCGTGGGCGTTCTTCTCGCTGCCCGCCCGCGCGTGGGAGCTGGCCGCCGGTGGGTTGGTCGCGCTGTCGGTTCGGCACTGGCGGCGCCTGCCGCCGGTGGTCGCCGCGGCCGCCGGCTGGGCGGGTCTTGCACTGATCGTCTTCGCCTGTGTTCGGCTGGGCGAGACGACGCCCTACCCCGGCACCGCCGCGCTGCTGCCCGTTCTCGGCACGGTGCTGGTGATCGGCGCAGGCTGTGCGGCACCGCGGCTGGGAGTCGGCCGGGGCCTGTCCCTGCCGCCGATGCGGGCCGTCGGGCGAGTGTCCTACTCCTGGTATCTCTGGCACTGGCCGGTGCTGCTGCTCGCGCCGATCGTGCTCGGCCGCTCTCTCGACCTGACCGATCGGCTGGCGATGGTCATGGTGTCCGCAGGCCTGGCCGGACTGACACTGGCCCTGGTCGAGAACCCGGTCCGCTTCGCGGCTCCGCTGCGCCGCTCGGCCTCGCGCAGCCTCGTCCTCGGCGGAGCCGTCACCGCCGTCGCCGTCGGTGCGGCGCTGGTGCTGCTGGTGGCGCGACCGGTCCCAGTCGGTCACGGCGCCGCCGCAGAAGCCCTCACCGTCTCGGCACCGGTCGAATCGGCTACTCCCGCAATCGATCCTCGTGACGCGGCGGTGAACGACATGACCGCGCAGGTGCAGTCGGCGGTCGCGGACGCTGCTGCGCTGCAGGCGGTCCCGTCGAATCTGTCGCCACCGCTCGCCGACGCACCGGCAGACAAGCCTGCGGTGTTCGTCAACGGCTGCGTACGGTCGTGGCTCGAGGTGGGGCAGGACGAGTGCGCATCGGGTGACGTGGCGTCCGCGACGACGGTGGCGCTGGTCGGGGATTCGCATGCCGCGATGTGGGCCCCGGCGTTCGAAGCGGCCGCCGAGCAGCGCCATTGGCGGCTGGAAACGATGGGCAAGGTCACCTGCCCGCTCCTCGATCTGCCCCTCACCAGCCCCTATCTCGGACGGGAATACAGCGAGTGCGAGCAGTGGCGAGGCGAGATCCTCGACCGGCTGCGCACCGAACGGCCCCGCCTGGTCGTGCTGAGCATGTCCCGGCGGTACGGCGCCGATTTCGGTTTCAGCGTGTACGGCAGGCCCTGGCTCGACAGCCTGACCCGACTGGTCACGGAACTCCGGGCCACGGGTGCGTCCGTCCTCGTCCTCGGGCCCGTCCCGGATCCGCAGTCGACCGTGCCGACGTGCCTGTCGGCGCACCTCGACGACGCGACTGCCTGCTCACCGCCACGGCCGGTAGCGGTCGACGACGCCGGGGTCGCGGCCGAGGCAGCCGCCACCGCGGCAGGCGGCGGACGGTACGCCGATCTCACCGCCCTGTTCTGCACCGCCGAGCGCTGCCCGGTCGTCGTCGGCAACGACCTCGTGTACCGCGACGACAACCACCTGACGCTCGAACACGCGCAGGCGCTCTCCCCCGTGATCGCCGCGCTGGCCGACCGCGCACTCGCGCAGGGCTGACGATCGGCCGGCGAAAAAATCCGGTTCGGATGTCACATTCGGCTCGTGGCCGGTGTCTCTATGCCGAGAGCATTCGAACCGGAGGAGGAAATCATGACCAGGATCCCGCAGGCAGAATTGACCGGCATCTACGGTGCGGTCGTCAAGCGGATGTCCCGCAAGATGCTCGGCGACGTGCCCGAGGGGGTGGGAGTCGTGTGGAACAACCGCAAGGTGACGAACTTCAGCTTCAGCGTCAGCCGCAAGGTACAGAAGTGGGACCGGTGCGACGAGAATCTGAAGTCGTTCGCCCACATGGCGGTGGCGAGCATGGTGGGCTGCGGCTTCTGCCTGGACTACGGCTACTTCCAAGCCCACAACAACGGACTGGACGAGACGAAGGCACGCGAGGTGCCCCGATGGCGTGAGTCGGACGTCTTCACCCCGGTGGAGCGGGACGTGCTGGAGTACGCCGAGGCGATGACGCTGACCCCGCCGACGGTCACCGACGAACTGTCGGGCAGGCTCCTGGAGGCGCTCGGTCCGGCCGCGATGGTGGAACTCACCGCGTTCATCGCATTGACGAACTTCATGACCCGCTCCAACACCGCGTTCGGCATCGAATCGCAGGGCCTCGCGGCGTCGTGTGGCCTGAAGCCGCTGAGCGCACGCTCGACGACCCCCACTCAGCCGACGTCGTAGGACAGCACGAATTCGTAGCCGCCCTCGCCGGGTCCGGCGATGGACAGGTCCGCGCTGCCGCGCAGGTCGGTCAAGCCGCCCGTGCCCATACCCGGCACCACCTCGATCCGTGCCGACACGGAACCCTGGTCCTGGCTGCCGAGGTGCTGGAACACGCACGTTCCGTCGTGCCCGCCGATCGAGCCCTCGAAGCGCTCGAGGCCGAGCACCGGGGCGGCATCGGCCTTGTACGCGATCAGGTAGGCCACGGTGCTCGTTCCCTCGATGTCGCCGGAGTACGAATATTCGACGGCCGCTCGGGTGGCGCCGCGTGCGGGGTAGTAGGTGTCGCCGGCGGTCGTACCTTCGCCGTCGACGTCGGTGATCACCGATTCCGACCACGCGGCGATGGTGAATGTGCTTCGTGCAGTGCGTGAGTAGCTCATGTGAGGAGACTCTATGTACGCGGCCGCGTGGTGTGCTTGAACATTCGCGACACTAGGATGAGCGAGTGCCGAATGTGCCAGGACATCCCGAGGCGATCGTCCGCCCGACCGCCGACGCACCCGGTTTCGAGGTCGAACGAGTCGCTCCCCGAGCAGATTTGGCCGAGTTCGTGGACTACCACTGGCTGGTGCGGTGGTCGGTGCCGAAGCCCCATCGGCAGCAGGTGGTTCCTCAGCCGCGCGTTCACGTCGCCGCCGAGGACGGCCAGTTGCTGGTGCACGGTATCTCGCGGTCGCCGTTCTACCGAACGTTGACGGGACACGGCCACGTGCTGGGAGCCGCCTTCCACGCCGGCGGGTTCCGGCCTCTGCTGAAGAGCAGTCTCGGTGCGATCTCGGGAACCGTCCAGCCCGCACGGGATCTGCTCACCCTCGACGATCGCCCGGTCGCGGAACGGATCCTCGCAGGCACGGACAGCGCGGAGATGATCGACGCCTTCGAGCGGTACCTTCTGCACACCGATCCCGTTCCGGATCCCACGGGGCGGGAGATCACGGCCCTGGTCGGCGACACCCAGCGCCGCCGGGACTTCGTCCGCGCCGACCAGCTCGCCGCGCACGCGGGCTGCAGCCTGCGCACCCTGCAACGGCTGTTCACCGAATACGTCGGCATCGGCCCGAAGTGGGTGATCCAGCGGTTTCGCGTCCTCGACGCGGCCGCCGCAGCCCACTCGGGCGAGAGGATCGACTGGTCTGCGCTCGCCTACGAATTGGGGTTCAGCGACCAGGCCCACCTGACCCGGGTCTTCACCCAGGTCGTCGGCACACCGCCTGCCACCTACCAGCGCGCGAACGGCCTGCTGTAGCGCGTCCGGCTCCGCCGCTCAGCCGGCGAATCCGAGTCCCCGCTCGGCGAGTTCCTCCGCGAGAATCCGGATCGCTTTCGGTCCGACGCCGTGGATCTTCAACAGCTCCTCGGCGGTGACCGTCGTCAGTTGATCGAAACGCGTGTAGCCGTGGGATGCGAGCTCACGACGGGAGACCTTTCCCATACTCGCCGGGAATTCCGTCTCGCCTGCGGTGTCGGAAGACGACATATCCGTCCCTTCTACTCGTTGTGGTCGGCGTGCAGGTGTGCCCGCTCCCCGTCGTGGTCGAAGATCGTGAGGATCTCCACCGGACCGTCGTGGGCGCCGATGGAGTGCGGCACCATGGTCGAGAACTCCGCTGCGGCACCCGCTTCGATCAGGATGGTCCGCTCCCCCAGTTGCAGACGGGCCGTCCCCGACAGGACCGTGAACCACTCGTGACCGGGGTGCACACACACGTGTTCCGGGCCCGCGGGCCGTTCGGGGGTGATGCGCATCTTCGCCACGGTTGCGCCGTGGAGGGCACGTTCGCGGGACAGCAGCCAGGTCGTGAGACCTCGCGTCTGTTCTGGCATCGGCCGGATCACCACGTCCTCGTCGTCGACGGACTCGACGAGTTGATCGAGCGTGGTGCCGAGAGCCCGCGCGATCGGAACCAGTTGGTCGAGGGCGATCCTGCGGTGCCCCGTCTCGATGCGGCTCAATGTGGACGGACTGAGGAAGCAGCGGGCCGCGAGCGCGTCGAGGGACCACCCGCGGGCCAGCCGTAGACCCCGGATCCGCTGCCGGATCACGCCGTCCAACCCCAGTTCTTGCGTCATACGCAAGAGTGTATGCGCTTAGGGCAGAACGTGGCTGGCCTGGAGTCATGACACAGCACTCGCATCACCACGCCCACCACCACGGGGAACACACACCGGCCCACGAGGCCGCACTGGCAGATCTTCTCGACCTCGACGCAGACATCTTCGGCGCCTACCTGGACCTGGTGGCCGAGTGGGCCGGACTGCGCGCCGGGGAGACGCCTCGCCGGGTCGTCGACGTGGGCGCCGGAACCGGCGTCGGCAGCCTGTCACTGGCTCGGCGGTTCCCCGCGGCCGAGGTCGTCGCGATCGACAGGTCGGAGGTGATGCTGGGGCGCATCCGCACCGCCGCGCGCGGGCAGGGATTGGCCGAGCGGGTGAGCGTCGTGCGCGCCGATCTGGATGCCGGCTGGCCCGGGGTCGAGGCAGCCGATGTCGTATGGGCGGCCTCCTCGTTGCACGAGGTCGCCGACCCCGACCGGCTGCTACGCGACATGTACGCCGCACTGAACACCGACGGCGTGCTGGTGGTCGTCGAGATGGATGCTCTGCCCCGCATCCTGCCGAACGACCTGGGGATGGGCCGCCCGGGCCTGGAGTCGCGCTGCCACGAGGCCTTGGCGCGGATGGACTGGAACGCGCACCCGAACTGGCGGGCCCATGTGGAGAGGGCCGGTTTCGTGGACGTCGAGGAGCGCCGGTTCACCAGCGAGGTAACCCCCGCCCCGCCGAGCACCGGACGCTACGCACACACCTTTCTGCGCCGCGTTCGCTCGGCCCTCGACGGACAACTCGCCGCCGACGACCGCGACACTCTCGATCGCCTTCTCTCGGACGACGGCCCGGACAGTGTTTGCACCGCGGGGACCTGGCGGTCCGCGGCAGCAGGACCGCCTGGACCGCCCGACGACCCTGAAATCGCCGGTGGGCGCTCTCGTCTGGGCGTTCAGGACGGGCGGTCTGCGATGGCGAGGATGGGCAGGATCCGGATGCTCGGTGACATTCGGAATCCAACCAAAGAATTTCAGTCTTTTTCTTGGTTCCGTCTCGGACCGATTCAGTAGACTGGCGGAGTGCCGAATCAGGAGAACCCCGAGTTCGCCGGGAGCGAGCCCAAGGTCCCGTTCCCCAAGCCGGAACGCGACATCGATCTCTACCGCCGGGCGATCGCGACCCTCCAGGCCGCACTCCCCCACGGCTGGTCGCTGACGTCCGGGAAGTCCCGCTCCCTCGCCGACGCGCCGGAACGGTTGCTGGTCGGCGCACCGGGCGGCGAGGTGGCGTCCTTCTCCGTCATCCCCGCCCGCGGGGTGCTCGCGGGGGACGCCGCCCGGTTCGCCGACGGACTTTCCGGATCCGATCGCGGATTCGTCTGCGCTCGTTATCTTTCCGAGCCCGTTCGCCGCCAACTCGACGCCAGGGGGCTCTCCTACGCGGACGCGACGGGCAACACGTCGCTGTCGGCAGACCGGCCCGCCATCTGGGTGCGCGACCGCGGCGCGGACGCCGACCCGTGGCGTGGACCCGGCCGTCCGGCCGCTCAGCTGACCGGCGATCCCGCCGCACGGGTCGTGCGTGCCCTCGCCGATCATTCGGGTCAGCTGACGGTCCCGCAACTCGTCCGGCTGTCCGGCGCGTCCACCGGCGCGACGTATCGGGTGGTGGAGACCCTGGAGGAACGCGATCTCCTCGAGCGACTCCCCCGCGGCCCCATCACCAGTGTTCGGTGGCAGCAGATGCTGCGCGCCTGGAGCAGCGACTCCAGCTTCAAGGACTGCCCCACCGTCGGCTACTTCGCGCCCGAAGGAGTGCAGTCGTTCGTCGCGAAACTCGGGAAGGTCTCCGATCATCTCTACACGGTGACCGGCTCGCTCGCCGCGGCGGCGTTCGTCGAGTACGCGCCGGCGCATCAGGTGCAGATCTACGCCGACAACGCCGAGGCGCTGGCAGGCGCTCTCGAACTACGTCCCGTCGATCAGGGCGCCAACGTCCTCGTCGCCACTCCCCGATCGGCCGCGGTCTTCGAACGCACCCTGTTCCGCGACAACGTCCGCCTGGCCGCCCCGGCACAGGCCTTCGCCGATCTCCTCGCCGGCACCGGCCGCCATCCGCAGGAAGCAGAGCATCTCCTCGGCTGGATGACCGAGAACGTGTCCGAGTGGAGAACTGCCCTCGGCGCCCCCACGGTGACCTGACCGATCACTCGCCGGAAGCGGAAACTCTCCGAGTGTGTGCAATACGACCACGCCACGCCGCGCGTGATGGCGCGCACAAGCACGCCCGGGTAGCAGGATGTACATCTTGTGGCCTTCACCGACCCGGTCGGAACCGGCCTGACGGAAGTCGCAATCCGTTCGCAACACGAATAGGGGTTCTTGCATGTCCATGGGAGTCGGGCTCAGGATCGGCAGTGTCGTGTCCACCGCGGTGGTGGCGTCGAACGATCCAGGATCCCCGGATCCGGTCGTCATCGTCCGCGACACCGTGCTGCACATGTGCCCGGACGGCACCGCAATTCTCGGCGGATCGGCGCCGCACACGATCGGCGACACACACACCGTGTCGGGGTTCCTTCCCCGCGTCGGCGACCCGGCCGGTGTCGCGGTGGGCGACGGATCGCGGTACCGCGCAGAAGACCTGGTCGCGGGCGCGATGCGCTGCCTGCTCCGCGAGTGCGAACCCCTCCCCGACCACGGTGGCCGGACGGGCGGCGCGCCCGACATCATGGCCACCTACCCCACCCGCTGGGACTCGGCCGCCGTCGCAGCGCTCCGCGACGCTCTGGACTACGCCGACATGTCGTACCTGTCCCTGGTCTCGGACGCCGAAGCCGCCGCGGCCTGGTTCGAATCCGAGATCGCCGAGCGCCCGGGGCAGTTGGTCGGCATCTATCACGTCGACGACACCGGATCGACGGTCGCGCTGATCCGCTCGGGCGTCGAGGCAGGCAAGGCGTTCCGGTTCTCCTCGGGAGGCTCCCCGACGGCCCAGATCGCCACCGCACTCGGCGCGTTCGGCTGGCTGCCCGGCAACCTCGATGCCGTGGTCGTCACCGGAGACGGCCTGATCGCGAGGGACTCCGCGGCCGTTCACGGGTTCGCGGCCACGATCGGCGAGAAGTTCGACGTCCGGTGCGTCGTCGGCCCGGGCCCCGAGC
>NZ_JBHUSF010000363.1:0-8587 GCF_042673295.1 Rhodococcus sp. NPDC057014 | reverse complement strand
GTGGCGAACCCGTCGACCGGGTCGTTCGCCGACTATGCCCGCCGGGCGCTGGGCAACTGGGCCGGCTTCTCGGTCGGCTGGCTGTACTGGTACTTCTGGGTGATCGTCGTCGGGTTCGAGGCGATCGCCGGCGCGACGATCATCCAGTACTGGATCGACATCCCGCTGTGGCTGTCCGCGCTGATTCTGATGATCCTGATGACGGCGACGAACCTGTTCTCCGTGTCGTCGTTCGGCGAGTTCGAATTCTGGTTCGCCGGCATCAAAGTCGCCGCGATCGTCGTGTTCATCGCGCTGGGCGCGCTGTTCGTGCTCGGTGTGTGGCCGAACAAGGCGCTCGACTTCTCCAACCTGTGGAGCCACGGCGGGTTCCTCCCGTTCGGCGCCATGGCCGTCACCGTCGGCGTGGTCACGGTGATCTTCTCCATGGTCGGCGCCGAAATCGCGACGATCGCCGCCGCGGAGTCGGCGGATCCGGAGCGGGCGGTGACCAAGGCCGCCAACTCGGTGATCGTGCGGATCGCCGTGTTCTTCGTCGGCTCGACGTTCCTGCTGGCCACCATCCTGCCGTGGGACGACGAGCAGATGGCCGCGTCCCCGTTCGTCGCCGCGTTCACCGAGATGGGGATCCCGTACGCCGACGACATCATGAACGCCGTCGTGCTGACGGCGGTACTGAGCTGCCTCAACTCCGGCATGTACACCGCCTCCCGCATGCTGTTCGTCCTCGCCGCGCGCCGGGAGGCACCCGCGCAGTTGGTCGGGGTGACCCGTCGCGGGGTGCCGGCCATCGCGATCCTCGCCTCCTCGGTCGTCGGATTCCTGTGCGTGATCGCCGCGGCCGTCTCCCCGGACACCGTCTTCGCGTTCCTGCTGAACTCCAGCGGTGCGATCATCCTGTTCGTCTACCTGCTCATCGCCGTCTCGCAGATCGTGCTGCGGTACCGCACCCCGGCCTCGGAACTGCGGGTCAAGATGTGGCTGTTCCCGGTGTTGTCGATCGTCACCGCCGCCGCGATCGTCGCGATCCTGGTGCAGATGTATCTGCAGGAGGACGTGCGGTCGCAACTCGTGCTGAGCCTGGTGTCGTGGGCGGTCGTGATCGTGCTGTTCCTCGCCAACACCTGGTTCGTGCGGCGGCGGCCCGAGGTCGAGGGGGCCGCCGCGACCGCCCGGCCTCACCGGGTCCTGGTGCTGGCCAACCAGACCGTCGAGTCGAAGGAGATGCTCGACGAACTCCGCCGCATCGGCGCGGACCGGGAAGCCGTCTACTTCGTGGTCGTGCCCGCCAGCCCGATCGAGACCGGAACCGCCGCCACCCACGGCCCGCTCGACGTCGCGGAAGCGACCCGGGAGGTCGCCCGGCAGCGACTCGCCGACACCCTGACGACGCTCCGCTCCGAGGACCTCGACGCGGACGGCGAGGTGGGGGACTACCGGCCGTTGCGCGCACTGGCCACCGGCGTCGAGTCGTTCCATCCGGATCAGATCGTCATCTCCACGCTGCCACCCGAGGAGTCGGTGTGGCACCGGTTCGACGTCGTCGACCGCGCCCGCGCCGAGCACGGTGTGCCGGTCACCCACGTCGTCGCGCACCCGGTCGGCGCAGGGAAACCCGCTCGATGACGATCATCGCCGGATTCAGCTCGAGCCGTCAGGGGACCGCGCCGCTGCACCTGGCGGCACGGATCGCACGCTGGACCGGGGAGACGGTCGTGGCCGCGGCGATCGTGGAACAGCCGTGGCCGGGGAAGGACGACCCCATCGACCGCGAATACCTGCGCTACGTCACCGCGGAGGCGTCACGGGCACTCGACGGGGTGGTCGGCGGTCTGCCGGGCGACCTGGACATCCCCACCGTCGTCCACCGATCGACGTCGATTCCCACCGGGCTGATCGAACTCGTCACCGCCCACGACGCCACCCTCGTCGTCGTCGGATCGTCGTCGTCCGGTCTGCTGGGCCGGGTGGCGCTGGGCAGCGTCACCGAACGGCTCGTGCACACCGCGGCGGTGCCCGTCGCGATCGCGCCGCGCGGCTACCCACCGGTGCCCGGACCGATCCGCAGGCTCACCGCCGCCTACGGCGGCGAAGCCGACGTCAACGGACTCATCGCCGCCACCGCGGAAATGGCCGCACGGTGGCCCGCGACAGTGCGGATCGTGTCGTTCACCGTGCGGCCCGTGTCCAGGTTCGGTGGCGCGATCGAGCAATCGACCGAGGATCTCGTCGTCCGGCAGTGGACGCGCCGGACCACCGACGACATCGCCCGGCAACTCGACGCGGTTCGCGCCCGCATCCCGGTCCCCGACGTGGACGTGGAGATCGGCAGCGGCACCGACTGGCGCGGGGCGGTCGAAGCCGTGTCCTGGGAGCCCGACGACATGCTGGTGCTGGGTTCGGGAGCCGCCGGACCCGCCGCGCACGTGTTCCTCGGCTCGGCCGCCGCGAAAATTCTGCGGCACGCTCCCGTCCCCGTGATGATCGTGCCGAGGCACGCGCCGGCGGGATAACCGTCAGCGGTCGGCCGCCACCGCCGGGGACGTGGATGCCCGGCGACGCCGGGACGCGGTGATCCGGCGACCGATCACGCCCTGCCGCGGCGCGAACAGATAGACCAACGCGAAGGCAACGCCCTGGGACAGCACCACCATCCCGCCGCTGGCGGTGTCGAGGTGATAGCTCAGATACAGGCCGACGACGGCGCAGGACGCCGAGATTGCCGGGGCGATGATCAGCATCCGATGGAAACTGTCGGTCAGCAGGTACGCCGTCGCCCCGGGGATGATCAGCATGGCCACGACCAGGATGACACCGACGGCCTGCAGGGCCACCACCGCCGTCAGGGCCAGCAGCCCCAGTAGCGCCGCCCCGAGCAGCCGCGGGTTCAGGCCGATGGCGTGCGCATGGGTGGGGTCGAAGGCGTACAGCGTGAAGTCGCGGCGCTTGACGATCAGGGCGGTGAACACGAAGGCCCCGAGGATCGCGATCTGGACCAGGTCGGACCGGCTGACACCCAGCAGGTTGCCGAAGATGATGTGATTCAGGTCGGTTTGGCTGGGGGTGACCGAGACCAGCACCAGGCCGAGGGCGAACAGTGTGGAGAACACGATGCCGATCGCGGCGTCCTCCTTCACCCGGCTGGTGTCGCGGACCACACCGATCAGTGCCACGGCCAGGAATCCGAAGATCACCGCGCCGATCGCGAACGGGGCGCCGACGATGTAGGCCAGGACCACGCCGGGCAGGACGGCGTGCGAGACCGCATCACCCATCAGCGACCAGCCGATCAGCACCAGCCAGCACGACAGCACCGCACACACCACCGCGGCGATCAGGGTGGTGATCAGCGCGCGGACCATGAAGTCGTAGCGCAGGGGGTCGACGAAGAAGTCGATGACGTCCATTGATTCTCAGGTCCTTGTCATCACGTCGAGGCCGAACGCGGCCGCCAGATTCTCCGGTTGCAGCACGACCGCCGGGTCGCCGTGCATCAGCACCGTGCGCAGCAGCAGGATCGCCTCGTCGGCGAGGTCGGGTAGCGCATGCAGGTCGTGGGTGGAGACCAGGATCGCCGCGCCCGCGTCGGCGAGTTCCCGCAGCAGCGCGGTGATGGTGGCCTCGGATCTTTTGTCGACCCCGGCGAACGGTTCGTCGAGGAGAAGGATGGTGGCGCCCTGCGCGATTCCCCGGGCCACGAACGTGCGCTTCTTCTGGCCACCGGACAGTTGCCCGATCTGCCGGTCCGCCAGGTCCGTCAGCTCGACGCGATCGAGAGCGTGGTCGACGGCCTCGCGGTCGGCCTTTCCGGGCCGCCGGGTCGGTCCCATGCGCCCGTACCGGCCGGTCATCACCACGTCCCGCACCGAGAGCGGGAACGTCCAGTCGACGTCCTCGCTCTGCGGAACGTAACCCAGCACCCCGGCCTTGCGCGCCGCGGCCGGCGCCGCGCCGTTGATGTGGACCGTGCCGGTGTCGGGTTTGACCGTGCCCATGATCGTCTTGAACAGGGTGGACTTGCCCGAGCCGTTCATGCCGACGAGTCCGCAGACGCGTCCGGGGTGAAGGGCGAGGGAGACCTGGTCGAGCGCGAGCACGTCGCCGTAGTGGACGGTGACGTCCTCGACCTCGACGGCCGGCTGCGCGGTCACGACCGCTGCCCGTTCAGTGCGGAGGTGAGGGTGTCGGCGTCGTGCCGGATCAGGTCGAGATACGTCGGCACGGGCCCGTCCGCCTCGGACAGGGAGTCGACGTACAGGGTGCCACCGAACGCGGCGCCGGACGCTTCGACGACCCGTTGCATCGGCGCATCCGACACCGTGGACTCGCAGAACACCGCCGGAACCCGGTTCTGCTTCACGAACTCGATCGTCGACGCGATCTGCTGGGGAGTGGCCTGCTGTTCGGCATTGACCGGCCAGATGTACTTCTCCGTCAGCCCCGCGTCGCGGGCCAGGTACGAGAACGCTCCCTCGCACGTGACCAGTGCGCGTTCGTTGACCGGCAGCGCGCCCAGTTCGGCGACCAACTCGTCCTGCACGGCCTGCAACTGCGCCTTGTACGCGTCGCCGTTGCTGCGGTAGTCGGCGGCATGAGCGGAATCGAGTTCGCTGAACGCGGCGACCATGTTGTCGACGTAGATCTGCACGTTCAGCGGTGACATCCAGGCGTGCGGATTCGGTTTCCCCGCGTACGCGTCTTCACCGATGGCGATCGGTTCGACGCCCTCACTGACGACCACGTGCTCGACGTCCACCCCGTCGACGAACTGGCCGAACCAGGCCTCCAGGTTCATACCGTTGTCGAGGATCAGGTCGGCCTGCGCGGCCTTCCTGATATCGCCGGGGGTGGGCTCGTATCCGTGAATTTCCGCGCCCGCCTTGGTGATCGACTCGACGGTCAGGTGCTCGCCGCCGACATTCGCGGCGATGTCGGCGAGCACGGTGAACGTGGTCAGCACCACCGGTTTGTCGTCGGCGGGCCCGTCGCCCTTGCCGCACCCGGACAGCATCAGCGTCGCGGCCAGCGCTGTCAGTACCGCGGCAGCGGTCGCCGGCCGTCGTCGCGCACCCACCTTGAAGGACGTTGTTTTCACGTGGCGAATCATAATGTTCGGTTCACCGAAACCACAAGTGCGGAACGTCGAGCCGCGGGTGTTCGCCGACGTCCGCGACCGTCAGCTCGCCCGCGCGACAGGGGCGTCCGCATCCTCGATCCGGCGCCCGAGGCTGTGCAGCTGCGCGATCGCATTGCGGGCAGTGATCTGCTGATGCGTGTTGGTCAATTGCCCGCGCCAGGTGCCGAGAAAGGTCCAGGCCCACGACAGCAGGGTGGCGACACGGCTCCGGAACCCGACGACGTAGACCACGTGCACGGCCAGCCACAGGATCCACGCGAGGAAACCGGTCAGCTCGACACCACCGATCTTCGCGACCGCGTTGAAACGCGAGATGGTGGCCATCGAACCCTTGTCGCGGTACCGGAACGGCGGGCGTTCCGGCGCCGGGCGTCCCTTGGTCGCCGCGGCGACTTCGGCGGCGATCCGCTTCGCGGCGTAGCGGCCACCCTGGATCGCGACCTGGGCGACGCCGGGCAGACGGTCGCGGGACATCATGTCACCGACGACGAACACGTCGGGATGGCCCGGCAGCGTCAGGTCCTCCTCGACGGCGACGCGGCCCGCGCGGTCGAGGTCGGCACCCGACTGGGCCGCGAGTTGCGCACCGAGTGGGCTCGCCGCCACTCCCGCGGACCAGACCTTGCAGACGGACGCGATGCGATGCTCGGCGCCCTCGGCGTCCCGGACGGTGAGTCCGGCGGCGTCGACGTCGGTCACCGATGTGCCCAGCCGGACCTCGACCCCGAGCTTCTCGAGCGTTTCGGCCGCCTCCGACCCCAGGTTGTCACCGAACGGCGGCAGTACCGCGGACGCCGCGTCGAGCAGGATGATCCGCGCGTCGCGGGGGTCGAAGTTGGTGTAGGCCCCGGCGAGCGTTCGATGGGCGAGTTCGGCGATCTGACCAGCCATCTCGACGCCGGTGGGCCCGGCACCGACCACGACGAACGTGAGCAGGCGTGCCCGCTCCCGCGGGTCGGCGGTAAGCTCGGCCTGCTCGAACGCGCCGAGGATGCGGCCCCGGAGCTCGAGGGCGTCGTCGATGGACTTCATCCCCGGGGCGTGTTCGGCGAAGTGGTCGTTGCCGAAATACGACTGCTGCGCGCCGGCGGAGACGATGAGGCTGTCGTATCCGGTGACGGTGGCCTGCCCGAGGTGTTCGGACGTCACCGTGCGTTCGGTCAGGTCGATGCCGGTGACGTCACCGAGCCGGACGGCGGCGTTGGCCTGGTCCTTGAGGATCATCCGCGTCGACGGTGCGATCTCGCCCTCGGAGAGGATGCCGGTCGCCACCTGGTACAGCAGGGGCTGGAAGAGGTGGTGGGTGGTGCGGTCGATCACCGTGACGTCCACGTCTGCGCGGCGGAGGGCCTTGGTCGCGAACAACCCACCGAAGCCGGATCCGATCACCACGACGCGGTGGCGTGCGGGCGGGGACTGGGGGTTGCTCATGGTGAGCCTTTCCGATCACGCTCGGAAGCGACGATCTCGGTGTCGGGGCACATTTCGGCCGTGGACCAGGGGAGTGGGACGGTGGTGCGGGCGGTGCTCATGCCTGTAGAGGTCTGCCGGAAATTCGGCCGACAGGCATCAATGGTGAACAATCAGCGCACCGAAACCAAGGAGTAAGAAGAAAATTCTCTAGACTGGGCCGATGAAGAAGAATGTTCCGGCCACGCCGTATGCCGACGGCCCGCGGTCGAATGATGTTCGAGCGGGGACGGCGCCGATCGACGACATCGACCGAATCCTCCTCGATCAACTCTCGCGGGACGCTCGTACCCCCAACAACGCGCTCGCCGCGCTCGCGGGCATCGCGCCGTCGACCTGCCTGGGCCGGGTGCGCTCCCTGATCGACCGCGGCGTGATCCGCGGATTCCACGCCGACATCGATCCCGCCACCCTCGGCAGGGATCTACAGGCGATGATCGCAGTTTGCGTGCAGGCCAACGCACGACAACACCTCGGGCAGCTCGCCGAGCAGCTCGCCACCCTGGGCGAGGTGCTGAACGTGTACTTCATCGCGGGCGCCGACGACTACCTCATCCACGTCGCCACCGGCAGCAGCGAGGAGCTGAGGCGTTTCGTCCTCGACCACCTCAGCGCGCACCCTGCGGTCGCCTCGACCGAGACCATCCTGATCTTCGAGCACGTGCGCCCGCGACTCCGGGCACCCCAGGCCGAGCCGCCTTCGGGTCGCTGACAGGCGGGTCAGCTGGCGGGGTCGTACCCGAACGCGCGCACCTCCTGCGCGCACCGGCAGGCAACCGCGAGCTTCGCGGCCCATTCCAGTGCCGCCTCGCGGGACGGCAGTTCCAGTACCGCGTAGCCGCCGTCGAGCTGCGTCGTCTGCGGGTAGGTGCCCGGAGTCACTGTTCCGTCCCCGTCGACCAGGACGGGCGGAACGCTGTCGTCGATGCCACCGCCGAACACCCACACGCCGGCGTCCTTCGCCTCCTGAACCACCGCGTGCGACGCATCCGACACCGCCTGCAGATCCCCGTCGGGAATGACCATGGCAGCACTGGGAAACGAAATCAGGTACTTCGTCATCGTGTCGATTCCTTCTTCGTGTCGGATGAGTGGACTCGGGACGAACACGACATTAGGGGACCACGACGACAAGCGGCGTCAGTCGAACACAAGTTCGATCATCTGCTATGGTGACGGTTCGGCGCCGGTGACGAGGTAGGGAAGACTTCGTCACCGGCGCCGTCCGCGTCTCGGCCCACGGGAGGACGGGCAGGTCGCTCGAGTCGGTCGATCGCGGTAGCTGACGTCATTTCTTCCCGGCGATCCCGTGCGAGTCGGATCCTCCGATGGTCGGCCCGGGTGGTGCTGCGCCGCGCGGTGGTGGTGCGGGTGGCGTCGGCAACGCGGCGGGTGGGTCCGCCGACCGGACCGATGGGTGGGTGCACGAATGCCCGGGGGCGGGCCCTCAGGTCCGCTAGTTGACATAATGTCGATTATCGGCAAAAAGTGGCGTTTTATCGCCGCAGGTCGGAGGCCCGAATTCGGCCTGCCTCGATACACGCGGCCGATTCTGCGCCGGCCGGTCTGCCCGATCCGACGACGCCCGATTCCGTGCGTCCGACTCGCCGCGGCGCTGCCGTACCGTCGCGTCGCGATCCGTTCGTTCGCGGGTTCTGAATAATATTCACGCCGGCGGATGTGCGGCGCCGGGCCGGTAAGGCCAATTCGGCCGCCGACGCCGCGGTGGCCCGGACACCCGCCGTTTCCGAATGAACATTCGGGTGCCGGGTGGTCCCCCGGCACCCGAATGGGACACCTTGTTTCGTCACTGTGACGAAATGGATGGTCGCAGGGCGACTCGAATCCCCGCCCGGCGGTGACCATCGGCCCTAATCTCGCGCCGACGGACGGCGAACACTGGGATACAGGCACCGGCGTTCCGCGCCGGCCGGCGCGGAACGCGATTCACCGAGGAGGCGATCGTGAACAGCACCATCC
>NZ_JBHUSF010000362.1:0-8665 GCF_042673295.1 Rhodococcus sp. NPDC057014 | reverse complement strand
GTGTTCGGGTGTGTACCGTCCTCGTCTTCCGTGAGCGGACACATCGCTGATCTTTCGACCGGCGGTCGAGTGCGGTGGCGACGAGGAGGACGGCGAGCGCGGCCACGGTCAGTGCGGCACCCATCCAGATCGGGGACGTGAAGCCGAGTCCCGCGGCGATGGTGATACCACCGAGCCAGGCCCCGAGTGCGTTGCCCACGTTGAAGGCGGCGATGTTGGCGCCGGACGCCATGGTCGGCGCCTGCGCCGCGTAGTTCATGATGCGCATCTGCAGTCCGGGGACGGTCGCGAATCCGAAGGCGCCCATGAAGAACAGGGCGACGATCGTCATCGGCTTGCTGCCTGCGGTGAGCGCGAACACGACGAGGACGACGGTGAGCACGGCGAGGACCGTGGTCAGCGTGCGGGTGAGGGCCTTGTCGGCGGCGCGTCCGCCGAGGACGTTGCCGACGAACAGGCCGCCGCCGAAGAGCACGAGAAGCCACGGGACGCTGGTCGACGCGAATCCGCCGACCTCGGTGAGGGTGAACGCGATGTAGGTGAACGCACCGAACATGCCGCCGAATCCGAGAATGGTGACGGCGATCGAGAACCACACCTGCGGATTCCGGAAGGCCCGCAGTTCGCTGCGCAGACCGGCAGGTTCCGGTGCGTCCGTCGGACGGGACACGGACGGCACCAGCGCGGTGATGCCGATCAAGGCCACGACGCCGATGACGGTGATGGCCCAGAACGTGGAGCGCCAGCCGAACTGCTGGCCGAGGAACGTGCCGAACGGGACGCCGAGAACGTTGGCGATCGTCAGTCCGGCGAACATCGTCGCGATCGCGGCGGCCCGCTTGCTCGCGGGCACGAGGTCCGCGGCGAGGACCGACCCGATGCCGAAGAATGCGCCGTGGCACAGGGCCGCGAGGACGCGTCCGCCCATCATGACCTCGTAGGTCGGGGCGAGCGCCGACAGCAGGTTGCCGCCGATGAACAGCACCATCAGCGCCTGGAGGACTGTTTTGCGGTCGAATCGGGTGACCGCCGCGGTGATGACGATGGCACCGACGGCGACGGAGAGGGCGTAGCCGGAGATGAGGTAGCCGGCCACGGACTCGCTCACCTGAAAGTCGGCCGACACCTCCGGCAGCAGTCCCATGATGACGAATTCGGTGAGACCGATCCCGAAGCCGCCCATTGCGAGGGCGAGCAAACCCAGTGGCATCGCGGCCACTCCTTTCGTACAGACTCGAGAGATAAGAGCGCTAGCTCGAATACCGCGTCTGCAGTAGTTGCAGGCGCGTCATAAATAATTGCACACGCCTGCTACGTGCGCAAGCTGGTATTCTGACCTGGCACTCGTATCCACAGGAGGTGGCCATGGCAGTCGCTGACGACGCCGTCGAGATCCGGTCGCAGGGATGGCGCACGCTCGCGGCCCTGCACGGTCTGCTCGAGGCGGAACTGGAACGCGCCCTGCAGCGGGGTCACGACCTCTCGGTGGTCGAGTACACGGTGCTCGACGCACTGAGCCGCCAGGACGGCTGGCACATGCGGATGGCGCAGCTCGCCCGCGCGGCGGCGCTGAGCAGCAGCGCCACCACCAGGCTGGTGAACCGATTGGAGAACCGCGGCCTGCTCACCCGGATCCTGTGCGACGACGACCGTCGCGGCATCTACACCGAACTCACACCCGCGGGCCGGGCGGCACTGGACGAGGCGCGTCCCACCCACGACGCCACCCTGGAGTCGGCGCTGGACCGGGCGGCCGAGGTTCCCGAACTCGCCCACCTCGCCCGCACCCTGCACGAGCTCCCCACATAGGTGAGCGGCAAAGCGTGCGGGAGCACACTTTGCCGCTCACGTCAGGACAGCGGCGTGAAGTCGCGCGACGCGATGTAGTCCGGCCGCGGCCGCGGTGCGGCGAACGGCTCGACGAGCGTGTTCTCGACACTGTTGAACACGAGGAACAGATTCGACCGCGGGTAGGGCGTGATGTTGTTGCCCGACCCGTGCATGACGTTGGAGTCGAACCACAGCGCGGTGCCGGCCGCACCGGTGAACTGGTCGATCCCGAACTCCGCGGCCATCCGGGTCACGTCTTCCCGGCGCGGAACCCCGACCTCCTGCTCGACGAGGGACGACGTGTAGTTGTTTTCGGGGGTGGCACCGACGCACTGGACGAACCGCGTGTGCGAACCGGGCATCACCATCAGCGACCCGTTGAACGGGTAGTTCTCGGTGAGCGTGATCGAGCAGCTGACGGCCCGCGGCACGGGCAGTCCGTCCTCGGCGTGCCAGGTCTCGAAGTCCGAGTGCCAGTAGAAGCCGGTGCCCTTGAAACCGGGCATCGAGTTGATCCGGCTCTGGTGGATGTAGACGTCGGAGCCGAGGAGTTGCCGTGCGCGGTCGAGAATCCGGCCGTCGCGGATCAGCGCGGCGACCACGTCGCTGCGCCGGTGGACGTCGAAGACGGACCGGACCTCGTCGGAACCGCGTTCGGTGATGACGCGACCGCTGTCGCGCATCGACGGGTCCCGG
The DNA here is from genome assembly GCF_042673295.1 of Rhodococcus sp. NPDC057014. Lineage (NCBI taxonomy): Bacteria > Bacillati > Actinomycetota > Actinomycetes > Mycobacteriales > Nocardiaceae > Rhodococcus > Rhodococcus sp. NPDC057014. The sequence goes on along the minus strand of NZ_JBHUSF010000362.1, from coordinate 6,139 downwards.
GACAGCCGGTCGAGTTCCTCCCGGCACGACGTCACTTCGCCGGCGTCGAGGAGGTTGTCGACGATGGTGAAGCCGCGCGCCTCGTGTCCGGCGAGAGCGGCCGCGTCGAAGGGTCCGTCTGCGGGTGTACCCCAGACGGCGGGTTCGTTGCGTTGGAGCATCGATGGCCCGGAGGCGATCCGAGTGGGGTAGCGATCGTGGCGGTTGGTGTGTCCCTGAACCTCAGCTACCTGAGTCATTGTCCCTCCTCGGCAGTTACCTCTACTGCGCTGTCGCTACGACGACAGCGTCTTCTGATCGGCGCGGAGCCGCTGGACGGCGTCGTCCAGGTGTTCGGCGAGCAGTTTCTGCACGTCGCCGGCCGTGCCCGACCGGATCGCCTCGCGCAGAGCGGCGTGTTCCTGCGCCTGCTCGCGGATGTCGTCGTAGGTGGTCTGCAATGCACCCAGGCACATCCGGGTCTCGATCAGCAGCGTCCGCGCGGCGCGGATGAGTCGCGGGCTCTGCGCGCTTTCCACCAGGATCTGATGGAACTGCTGATCGGCGTCCGAGACGGCGGCGGCGTCGCCGCGCTCGGCCGCGGCCTGCATCACGAGGACGGTGGCTTCGAGCGCCAGGTAGGTGGCTTCCCGGCGACCGTCGGCGAGAATCATCTCGAGGGCCCCGCGCTCGATGACCGACCGGCTGCGGTATACGTCGACGACGTCGTCGAGGGTCAGTTCCGTCACGAAGATGCCGCGGTGACGGATGCTGTGCAGTATGCCCTCGGACACGAGCCTCTGCATGGCTTCGCGCAGGGGTCCGCGCGAGACCTGGAAATGCGCGGCCAGTTCCGCCTCGCCCAGCTGTGCACCCGGTTCGAGCGCACCCTTCATGATGGCGACCCGCAGGCGGTCCGCGATGAATTCGGCAGTCGATTGACGACTGACGGGTTCCAGGTCAGTCAGAGCCATGACTGTGGCCTTTCTCGAACAAGGTTCCTAACGACGGGTGCACCGCCGTGTGGCCCGCAAGACGCAGGCCTTCCCAGATGGTCACCTGGTTTGCCGTGAGGACCGGCTTGCCGAGGCGCTGCTCGAGAGTACTCAGCGCGCCCAGCGTCCTCATGGCCGTGTCGGGGATGAGCAGGGCTTCGGCGTCCGGGTGGTCGTTCTCCACCGCGAGTTCCACCACGGATTCGGGGCTGAGCTGACCGACCTCGGCGGCGGTGTCGATTCCCGCACTAGACATCGACAGCACCTCGATGCCGGCGGCGGCGAGGAATTCGACGAACAGCTTCGCGACGTCCTCCGGGTAGCTCGCGGCCACCGCGACCCGGGTGATCCCCAGGGCGTGCACGGCGTTGACGAACGCGAAACTGGTGCTGGACGTGGGCACACCGGTGGCGGCGGCGAGCGTCTCGGCCTGCTGCTTCGCACCGTCGGGGCCGTAGACGAAGCTGCCCGACGTGCACGCCCACACGACGGCGTCCGGCTTCTCGTCGGCGAGCAGCGCGGCACCGCCTGCGAGCTTCTCGGGGCTGCCGAGGTCGAGCAGTTCGGGCACGGCGTGCAGGTCGGTGCCGTAGATGTGCACGACCGGCAGATCCACTCCGAGCATTTCCGCGGCGAAGGGGTAGTCGTCTTCGGCGGCGTGGTCGGGGTAGATGAATCCCACCGTGGGGGTCGGCGTGCTCGTCATGCGCTCTCCTCTTTTCGTGTCGTGAGGGGTGTGTCAGAAGACGTTGCGGAGCCACTTGCCCGGCCCCGTCATGGGGAGTTTCATCCGGCCCAGACAGGCCCAGATCGTGAGCTGGTTGGCGGTGAGGACCGGTTTGCCGAGTTCCTGCTCGATCGGGGCGATGATGTCGTAGGTCGGCAGGTTGGTACAGCTGACGAAGATCGCCTCCGATCGTGGGTCGTCCGCCGCGATGATCCGCTCGGCGATCGTGCGGTAGTTGACCTTCCAGATGCCGCCGCCGAGCCCGAGGTGATCGGAACGCACCACCTCGGTGCCGGCCTCGTTCAGGAACGCGTGCAACCGTTCGGTCAGCGGGGCGTCGTACGGCGTGATCACCGACAGCCTGCTCAGCTCGAGGTGTTCGATCGCCTCGACCAGCGCCCCGGACGTGGTGATCGCGTGCAGGGCGCCGGCCTCGCAGATCGCGTCGCACAGCGTCCGCTCGTATTCGAGGCCCTTGATGAAACTTCCCGACGTGCACAGATACGCCACGACCTCGGGCTCGACGTGCAGGACGTCACGCGTCGCCGCCATGAGGTGTCTTCGCTCGGAGACGAGTTCGGCCATCTCCAGGCTGACGGGCACGGGTTCGTACGGCGTGCGCGCCAGATGCAGGCTCACCTCGAGGGGAGCCCAACGCCACAGTTCGCGTTCGAGCGCCAGGTCGAACGGGGCGATGATGCCTATTCCCCGTTGCGCGATCGGCCCCTCGAATTCGGGAATGTTCAGTTCCAACACCAGGCCTCACCTTCGATTCGGCCGCGCCCGAGCATTTTCAGATTGTTGACAATCATACGAGTTACTCTTACGGTGTCAACGTGAGTCGGAACCCGATCGTCGCGGTGCTACATGCCCACGTTCTGCCGAGCGACGAACTCATGGCACCGGTCGCGTCCCGTGCCGAAGTTCGCTACACCGGCAAGGCGGGGCTGAGCGACGCCCTCGACGGCGCGGACGTGCTGTTCCTCTACGACTTCCTCACCGATGCGGTGCCCGGAGCGTGGCATGCCGCCGGTTCCCTGCAGTGGCTGCACATCGCCGCGGCCGGCGTCGATCCCGTCATGTTCCCCGAGGCCCGCGACAGCGACGTCACGATCACCAACTCCCGGGGCGTGTTCGACGGCGCGATCGCCGAATACGTGCTCGCCCAGATCCTCTCCTTCGCGAAGGATCTGCCGGGTTCGCTGCGACTGCAGCAGTCCCACACGTGGCAGCACCGCGAATCCGAACGAATCGCGGGCCGCACCGCCCTGATCGTCGGCACCGGACCCATCGGCCGCGCCATCGCTCGGCTTCTCCGCGCCGCGGGGATGAAGGTCAGCGGATCGGGTCGCACCGCCCGGGGTGCCGATCCCGACTTCGGGACGGTCACCTCCACCGAAGATCTGCCGCAGCAACTCGCCGTCGCCGATTACGTGATCGCGGTGGCCCCGCTCACCGAGCAGACCCGCCACCTGTTCCGCGATACGACGTTCGCCGCGATGAAGCCGGGCGCCCGGTTCGTCAACGTCGGACGGGGTGAGCTCGTGCGCACCGACGACCTCGTCGCCGCACTGCGGGCAGGAACGATCGCGGGCGCCGCGCTCGACGTGTTCGACACGGAACCGCTCCCCGCGGACCATCCGCTCTGGGACATGCCGAACGTGTCGATCACGCCCCACAATTCCGGCGACTTCGCCGGCTGGCGCGACGACCTCGTCACCGTGTTCACCGACAATTTCGAACGCTGGGTGACGGGGTACCCGCTCGAGAACGTAGTTGACAAGCACCTCGGGTACGTACCGAGCCGATGATGACAGGGCCCGAACGTCCAGGCTGAAGGAGTTCTCATGAATCCCACCGACATGACCGCCGTCGAACTGGTCACGGCCTACTCGTCCGGAGAACTTTCGCCGGTGGAAGCCACGCAGGCGATGCTCGACGCCATCACCGAGCGTGATCGCGACATCAACTCCTACTGCCTCGTCGACGAGGAGCGGGCGCTCGCGCAGGCCCGCAAGTCCGAGGAGCGCTGGAACACCGGCTACTCCAAGGGACTGCTCGACGGCGTCCCGATCTCCATCAAGGACATCTTCCTCACCGACGGCTGGCCGACGCTCCGCGGATCGCAGGCCGTCGACGAGGACCAGCCGTGGGACGTCGACAGTCCCGTGGCCGCCCGGCTGCGCGAGGACGGGATGGTGTTCCTCGGCAAGACCACGACCCCCGAGATCGCGTGGAAGGCCGTCACCGACAGCGCCTTGTGCGGCATCACGCGCAACCCCGCCGACCCGACCAAGACGGCCGGTGGATCGTCGGGCGGCAGTGCCGCGGCGGTCGCGGCGGGTCTCGGCCCCTGCTCCGTCGGCACCGACGGCGGCGGCAGTGTGCGGATCCCCGCGTCGTTCTGCGGCGTCGTCGGTTTCAAGCCCACCCACGGTCGGATCCCCCTGTTCCCGGCGAGCCCGTTCGGGCCGCTGGCGCATGCCGGCCCGATCACCCGCACAGTCGAGGACGCGGCGCTGCTGATGGACATCCTGGCGCTGCCCGACCCACGCGACCCCACGTCGCTCGCCCCGTTCCCGACCACCTTCCGCGGCGAGATCGGCCGCGACGTGGTCGGACTCGGCGTCGCGTACTCCCCCACGCTCGGCTACGTGACCGTCGATCCGGAGGTCCGGGCGATCGTCGACCGGGCGGTGCAGGCGATCGACGCCGCGGGTCTGCCGGTCACCGCCGCCGACCCCGGGTTCGGCGATCCGATCGACGCCTTCGAACTGCTGTGGGCGGCCGGGGCCGCGGCCATGCTGAAGAACTTCCCGGACGGGGCACGCGACAAGGTCGACCCGGGCCTCGGCAAGGTCTGGGAACGGGGCGAGAAGTTCAGCGCGGTCGACTATCTCGACGCTCGCGCGGTCGCCGCGGACATCGGCATCACGATGGGAAAATTCCATCTGATGCACAACGTCCTGCTCACACCGACCGTCCCCATTCCGGCTTTCGAGGCGGGGTACGACGTGCCGCCGGGCAGCGACCTCACCGGCTGGCCGCAGTGGACGCCGTTCACGTACCCGTTCAACCTGACGCAGCAACCGGCGATCAGCATCCCGGTCGGTCGCACCGCGGCGGGTCTGCCGGTGGGCCTGCAGATCATCGGCCCCCGGCATTCGGACGACCTCGTGCTCGCGGTCGCGCGCTACGCGGAGCACGTCCTCGGCTAGGTCGGCCGAAAAGCACACGATTCGCGCCGCATCCGAGGATGATCAGGGTGAGGCCCGGTGCTGCGAACGTCTGCTCTGCTGCCGGGTGACGGTTGCCTGACAGGAGTTTTCGGGGTCGGGAGGAGTAGATGACAGCAGTGCCGGTGTCCGGGGTCCCGCCGCATTCGCCGCAGGACGGGGGCCCGTTCGCCCCGGGCATGCTCGTCGCTACTCGATACACACTCCTCGGACGATTCGCCGGACCCGGCTGGGTGCAGTGGTGGCACGCGCACGACACCGAACTGTGCAGGGACGTCTCGCTCAGCCTCGTCGACGCCGCCCATCTCCGCGCCACCGACACCCGTCCGGATCCGGTTTCCCGGTTCTGCCGGAACACCACGGGGACCAGCTTCAGCCACGAGGGGCGGATCGCGCAGGTCTACGACATCGCGGCGGTCGGCGACCGGATCGCCGTGGTCGCGGAATGGACGCCCGGATGGCGTGTCGCGGATGTCGCGCGCACGGTTCCGCGGCCGTTGGACGCCGCGCGCATCGTGCGCGACCTCGCCGCCGCCACCGCGGACGCACATCATTTCGGCGCCCGCATCTCGCTCGATCATCCCAACCGGGTGCGGATCTCCCGGGAGGGTCTCGCGGTCCTCGCCTTCCCCGCCACCCTTGCCGACGACAGCACGGCCGACGACGTCGCCGGCCTCGGCGCGCTGCTGTACGCGTTGTTGCTCGGCACGTGGCCGCTGCCTTCGTCCGGCGAGACCCTCGCGGCCGGACTTCCCCCCGCCGGCCGTCGGGGTGACGGTTCCGTCGTCCCGCCGCATCGAGTGCGACCCACGATTCCCCGGCGGCTGTCCGACGTGGCCGTGAACGCCCTCACCCGGCAACCCGGAATGGACACCGCGCAGGCGGTGGTCGACGCCCTCGACCGGATGCTGGCCGACGCGCGGGCTCGGTCGGCTCCCGCGTTCGCCCCGAAGAAGAAGGTCCGCCCGAAGCCCGACGACCGGTCGGCCCGACCGAGGACGCCGCTTCCCGCGATGAGCGCCGCGCTCGCCGTGGTCGTCGCCCTCGGCGCCGCCGGGTGGGCGATCGGCACCGCGTTCACCGCGTCGGACGCCCCGCCCGCGGCCGTCGCGGACAGCACGCTCAGCGAGATCGCGCCCGCGCCGGAACCCGACCCGGTGCCGCTGATCCCGTCGTCCGCGACCGTCTACTCCCCCCAGCAC
>NZ_JBHUSF010000361.1:0-8680 GCF_042673295.1 Rhodococcus sp. NPDC057014 | reverse complement strand
CCAATAGGCTTTTCGAGTGACCGAGTTCAGCACCCCCGCCAGGGACGACACCGTCGTCCACGCCTTCCGCGACGACGCGCTCGGCGACCTCGACGCCACCGCCCTCGCGGCCCGGATCGCCACCGGGGAGGTGTCGGTCCGTGAGGTGACGGAGGCGGCGATCGCGCGCGCCGAGTCGGTCGGACCGGCGCTGAACGCCCTGGCGTTCGCCGACTTCGACCGAGCGCTGGCGGAGGCGGACCGCCCGCACGAGGGCGTGTTCGCGGGAGTGCCCACCGTCGTCAAGGACAACGTCGACGTCGCGGGCCTGCCCACCCAGCACGGCAGCGTCGCGTTCGCGGCGAAACCCGCCCGGGTGGACAGCGACTTCGTCGCGCAGTACCTGTCCACCGGCGTGCTCTCGCTGGGCAAGAGCAGGCTGCCCGAGTTCGGGTTCAGTGCGTCCACCGAGTTCATGGACGCGGAGGCCGTACACAATCCGTGGAATCCCGCGTTCTCGCCGGGTGCGTCGTCGGGTGGTTCGGCGGCGCTCGTCGCCTCGGGGGTGGTGCCCATCGCGCACGCCAACGACGGTGGCGGATCCATCCGCATCCCCGCCGCCGCCTGTGGGCTCGTCGGCCTGAAACCGTCCCGCGGGCGGACGGTCCCCGACGCCATGGACAAGACCCTGCCGATCCGGATCATCGCGCAGGGCGCCGTCACCCGGTCGGTGCGGGACACCGCGCGGTGGATGGCGGCCGCCGAACGCTACTACCGCAATCCCGCGCTGCCGCCCATCCGGTTGGTCGAGGGGCCGAGCAGCACCCGACTGAAGGTCGGGGTGGTGGTCGATTCGGTCACCGCGTCCCGCACCGACGACGAGACCCGCAAATCGGTCCACGCGACCGCCGATCTTCTCGCGGATCTCGGCCACCACGTCGAGGAGTGCCCGATGCCGGTGGGCACCTCGTTCGTCGAGGACTTCTGCATCTACTGGGGGTTCCTGTCGTTCGTCATCTCCAGCAACGGCAAACGGATGCTCGGACCGGACTTCGACCGCGACGCGACGGACAACCTGACGCGCGGACTCGCCGCGATGTACCGCAAGAACATCGCGAAGACGCCGCGGGTGCTGTACCGGCTGCGGCGCACGTACCGCGAGTACGCGCAGATCTTCCAGAAGTACGACGTGATCCTGTCCCCCACCCTGGCCCACACCACTCCGGAACTCGGATACCTCTCGCCGGCACAGGGTTTCGAGGAACTGTTCGACAAGCTGATCGCCTACACGGCGTTCACACCGCTGAACAACGCGTCGGGCGGGCCCGCCATCTCGCTGCCGATGCACGAGACGTCCCGCGGTCTTCCGCTGGCGTCGCACTTCTCGGCCGACCACGGCGACGAGCGGACCCTGCTCGAGTTGGCGTTCGAACTCGAGCAGGCGACTCCGTGGCGTCGGATCCAGGACGCCGGCTGACGATCAGGCCCTGCGGCGCAGGCCCATCCACACGACGGCGCCGGCGAGCAGCACGGTGGTGATGCCGAAGCCGACGGCGAGGTGCTCGGCGGTGAGGATCGGCGAGGGCCCGGACATCGTGCGTGTCACCGCGACCGGTTCGGCGAGCACCGTCGCCAACTGGTTCTGCTGGGCCGCCGTGCGCACCGGCATCGCCGCGACCCCATTGTTGAGGTCCGTGGACAGCTGCCCGGACAGCGTCTTCAGCTTCGCGAACCCGTCGACGATCTGCGAGGTGGCGCCGTCGAGCATCTCCGGCGCCTGATCGGCGATCGGGACGATGCCGTCGTTCAACTGCCGCGCACCGCTGCTCAGCTGATTGCTGGCGTCGGTGAGCTGCCCCATCGCGACGCGGACGAGTTCGCCGAGGTCGGTGTCCGGGCCCACCTGTCCGCCCAGCAGACCCGGCACCGAACCGAGCTGGGAGGACAGCAGGTCGAGATCTGCACCGACCTGCCGGAGCGACGGGACCACGTCCGGTGCAACGGGAGTGCCGTCGAGGACGCGGATCGCGTCGTCGATCCTGGTGCGCATCCGGGTGGCGCTGTCGTTCGCCTCGCCCAGGGTCAGTCCCAGCGCACTGAGCCGGTCCGCGAGGCCGTTGGCCGTTCCCGACGTCTCACCGACCACGCCCGCCACCCGATCGGCCACCTCCAGCAGTTGCACCGACCCGGCTCGGGCCGTCTCGAGATACGGGAGCAGGGTGTCGGCGCCCTCGGTGAGCTGTTGCGCTGCATCGTCCGCCGCGGCGGTCCCGGCCGCGAGGAACCCGGCCGTCATTCCCGCCTGCTGGAACCGCGTCCGCGACGAGGACATGTCCGCCAGCAGATCGGTGATGCCGTCCGCACCGATCTGGGACGACACCACCCCGGACAGTTCCTCGGATGCCGCGGAGTCGGAGCCCGCGACGTCGACGTCGAGGGTCGCCTGCCGCGGCTTCGCGCCCCACACCGAGGAGACGGCCTCACTGAAGTCCTCGGGCACGGTCACCGTGGCGAACCAGTCGCCGCCCGCCGCCGCGCCCGCGTCGACCACCTGCCAGTCGAACGCCTCGTTCGCCTCGAGCTTCTCGATCAGGGTGTCGCTCGCCCGCACCGGTTTTCCGTCCACGGTCGCGCCGGCGTCGGTGTTGACGATCGCCACGGTCCGGCTGTCGGCCGGGCCGTCGCCGAGGAACACGTATCCGAGCCCGCCCGCGGATGCCAGGACCAGACCGGCCATGGCGGCCGCGGCGACCCGCCGCAGTGTGAGGACCTTGCGCGTCGACTCGGTTCGGGCGTGATTCGCGGAATTCCGTGTGCGCTCAGAGGTCATTCCGGTGAGGGTAGGCGGCTTTCGTAGCGGCAGATTGTGACGATTCTGAGGATTCTCTGAGACGTCGGGGTGCACCGGACGCAGTTAGCACTCCCATGCTCTTGTGTGCCAGGCATTGTCGGGCGCATCCTTCAAGTACCCAACGAGGTGTGCAGAACGAATCATGTTCGAAGCGTGTCATCACACCGAGGAGGCAGAGATGAACAGGGACGGCTACATCGGCATCTCGCCCTTCCAGGCCGCGGGTACCTTGCGGGGATTCGTCATTTCGGGGCGCTGGCCCGACACCACCAAGGAATGGGCGCAGCTTCTGGCGCTCGCCGTGCGGGTGGCGTGCGTTCCGGGGCTGCTCCACACCACCACGGTCTTCGGCGCGCACGAGGATCTGCCCGAGGAACCCGAACCCGAGACGGTCGGTCTCGTGGTGGCGGAGGGCACCGTCCTCGGGGAGTTCGCGCTCGCCCCCGGCCGCTTCGCGGATCATCAGCCGCCGGCGCTGATGATGCTGCACCCGCCGTCGGAGACCACCCCGTCGCTCCCCGAATGCGCGGGCGCCGCCTCGGGTTGCGTCCTGCTGCCGGGCCTGCCCCATCTCGGGCTCGAACACCGGGCGGCGTGGGTGGAGGCGGAGGCGGACGGGACGGTGACGTCCATGGTCAGCCGGGTCGGCATCGACCCGATCAGCGATCCCGACACCGCCGTTTTGGCCATGCTGCTGGCCTCGTGAGGGCACCCGAAGTTTGAGCCCCCGGGAGCCCAAACTTCTTGTCGCTTTTGCCTTTTCGTTCGACCCTCGCTAACGTGGATCACAACGAAGGGGAGTAGCCCCCAATCGCCTGTGTCGACATACTGGCGCGGCAATCTCGCACTGCGAGGTTCCGGGCCCGGCCTGGCGGACCGGTTTCCACACCGGTGGGCGAGACCTTCGGCCGACAGACGCATCGCCGCGTCTGCCAGGCCGGAGGAATCCATTTCATCCTCCGACCCACTACCGGAGGAGGATGTGCCGTGCTGACCGCCGCGCTGCTGAGTTTCGGCGTGATCTTCGTCGCCGAACTGGGAGACAAGTCCCAGCTGATGGCGATGACGTTCGCCCTGCGCTACCGCTGGTGGGTCGTCATCGCCGGCATCACCGTCGCGACCACCGTGGTCCACCTGGTGTCCGTGGCCGTCGGCCACTACCTCGGCGTCGCGCTGCCGACCGCGGCGATCAGCGTCGTCGGCGGTATCGCGTTCCTGATCTTCGGCGCGTGGACGCTGCGCGGCGACAACCTCAGCGAAGACGAGCAACTCAAGGCGGGCCGCGCCACCCGCTCCGCGTTCCTGGCCGTCACCTCCGCGTTCTTCCTCGCCGAACTCGGCGACAAGACCATGCTCGCCACCATCACCCTCGCCACCGACCACGACACGGTCGGCGTGTGGATCGGCTCGACCGTCGGCATGGTGGCGGCCGACGCACTGGCCATCGTCGTCGGCGCCGTCCTGGGCAAGCATCTGCCCGAGAGCGTCATCCGCATCGGCGCGGCCGTGCTGTTCTTCGCGTTCGGTGCCTGGCTGCTGCTCGAGGGCCTGTTCCCCGGCAACATCGCCGGTCCGATCGCCGGGGGCGCCGTCGTCGTTCTGGCGCTGGCCGGTGCGGCCGGACGCACCGCGTGGTCGCGGCGCCGTCGCGCTGCCGCGGCAGAGCCCGAACAGATGCAGCACCAGGACTGAACCCGGTCGACAAAGACGCGCCCCGGGGCAATACTCGGAGTCCTTGGAGTACCTCGCAGTTCTCACGGACGAGAGGGCGTGTGTGAACCATCCCGTAGCGAGCGGCAAGCCTGCGATTCTCACCGTCGACGACGACCCCGGGGTGTCGCGCGCCGTCGCCCGCGATCTGCGGCGCCGATACGGTGAGAAATACCGGATCATCCGCGCCGAATCCGGCGAATCCGCACTCGACGCGATGAAGCAGATGAAGCTGCGCGGCGATCCCGTCGCGGCCATCCTCGCGGACTACCGCATGCCGGCGATGAGCGGGATCGAGTTCCTCGAGAAGGCCATGGACCTGTACCCGGTCGCGCGCCGGGTGCTGCTCACCGCGTACGCCGACACGGACGCGGCCATCGAGGCGATCAACGTCATCGACCTCGACCATTACCTGCTCAAACCGTGGGATCCGCCCGAAGAGAAGCTGTACCCGGTGGTCGACGCCCTGCTCGAGGCGTGGGCGTCGTCCGATCACCATCCCGCCGAGGAGACGAAGGTCGTGGGGCATCGCTGGGCGCCGCGGTCTTCGGAGGTGCGCGAGTTCCTGGCCCGCAACCAGCTGTCCTACCGCTGGTACATGTCGGACGAGCCGGAGGGCGGGCGGTTGCTCAGCGCCGCCGGCGAGGACGGCCGTCGCCTGCCGGTCGTGATCTGCGCCGACGGCGAATGCCTGGTGGAACCATCGGACACCGAACTGGGCCGGCATCTCGGACTGCGGACCGACCCGTCGGAGAACTTCTACGACCTCGTCGTCGTCGGCGGAGGCCCGGCCGGTCTCGGCGCCGCCGTGTACGGCGCCTCGGAGGGGCTGCGCACCGCGCTGATCGAGCGGACGGCCACCGGTGGGCAGGCGGGGCAGAGTTCGCGCATCGAGAACTACCTCGGGTTCCCCGACGGCGTGTCCGGCGCGCAACTCGCCGAACGGGCCCGCAGGCAGGCCACCCGGTTCGGGGCCGAACTGATCACCACTCGCGACGTCGTGGCGCTCGAGGTCAACGGCTCGGCGCGGACGGTCCGGTTCGCGGACGGCGACACCGTCGACGCGCACACGATCATCCTGGCGACCGGCGTCTCGTACCGGCGACATCCCGCGCCCGGCGTCGACGACCTCACCGGCCGCGGCGTCTACTACGGTTCCGCCGTCACCGAGGCGGCCCGCTGCACCGACCAGGACGTGTACATCGTCGGCGGGGCCAACTCCGCCGGACAGGCCGCCGTCTACCTGTCACGGGGCGCCCGGACGGTCACCATCGTCGTGCGGGCGCAGTCGCTCGAGGATTCGATGTCGTACTACCTCGTCCAGCAGATCGAACGGAACCCGCGCATCCGCGTGCGGCCGTGCACGGAGGTGATCGGCGTCGAGGGCGACGCGCACCTCGAGAAGATCCGGCTGCGCAACAACGCGACCGGCGACGAGCAGACCGTCGACGCCGGATTCCTGTTCCTGTTCATCGGCGCCGCCCCGCGGACCGACTGGCTCGACGGCGTCGTCGCGCGGGACGAGAACGGGTTCGTCGTGTCCGGCCCCGACCTCGTCGTTGACGGCAAGCCGCCGCGCGGCTGGCCCCTCGACCGCCTCCCGCACCACCTCGAGACGAGTGTTCCGGGCATCTTCGCCGCCGGGGACGTGCGCTCGGAGTCGGCGAAGCGGGTGGCGTCGGCGGTCGGCGAAGGCGCCATGGCCGTGATGCTCGTCCACCGCTACATCGGCCAACCATGACCAGGGGCAGACCATGAGCCGACTTCCGTGCGATCCCCCCGAGCTGAGGACGCTGTTCCTCTTCGAGAAGCTCACCGACCACCAGCTCGAGCAGCTCTGCGAGAAGGGGCACGTCGAGCTGATCGAACCCGGGCCGGTGTTCGCGGAGGGTGAGGTCGCGACGTGCTTCTACGTGCTGATCGAGGGCGAACTCGTGCTGAGCAAGCTGTCGGGCGGCGAGGACATCGAGTTCAACCGGACGTCGCAGCGGGGCGTGTACTCCGGGGCCTGGCAGTCGTACCTCGGCGACCGCGCACCCCAGACGTACACCGCGTCGATGCGCGTCACCGCGCCGTCGAAGTTCTTCGTCCTCGACGCCGACCGGTTCGGGCAGCTGATGCGCGAATGGTTCCCGATGGCCGTGCACCTGCTGGAGGGACTGTTCTTCGGCAACCAGAACGCGAAGCAGGTCGTCGATCAGCGGGAGCGCCTCCTCGCGCTGGGGTCGCTGTCGGCGGGGCTCACGCACGAGCTGAACAACCCTGCGGCCGCCGCGGTCCGGGCGACGGCGTCGCTACGCGACCGGGTGTCGCACATGCGGCAGAAACTCGGTGTCATCGCGTCCGGGGTGTACGACCGGCAGGCGCTGGCCACGTTGATCCGGTTGCAGGAGGAAACCGCCGAACTGGTGGCGAAGGCGCCGACGCTCACCCCGCTCGAAGCATCCGACCGCGAGGACGAACTCGGCGACTGGTTCGACGACCACGGCGTCTCCGGGGGCTGGGATCTGGCGCCCACGTTCGTGCAGGCGGGTCTCGACGTGCCGTGGCTGGAACGGATCGTCGCCAGTGTCGACGACGCAGCGATGGTCGAGAGCGCGATCCGCTGGCTCAACTACACCATCGAGACCGAACTGCTGATGAACGAGATCGCCGACTCCACCGCCCGGGTCTCCACGCTCGTGAACGCCGCGAAGCAGTACTCGCAGATGGACCGTGCCCCCTACCAGCGCATCGACCTGCGGGAACTGCTCGACAGCTCGCTGGTGATGCTCGGCCGCAAGATCGGTGACTCGGTCACGGTGGTCAAGGAATACGATCCCACGCTGCCGCAGATCCCCGCGTACGCCGCCGAACTCAATCAGGTGTGGACGAACCTCATCGACAACGCCGTCGCCGCCATGAACGGCCACGGCACCCTCACCGTCCGCACCCGGCGCGACGGCGACATGGCGCTCATCGAGATCGGCGACACCGGACCGGGTGTGCCCGAAGAGATCCGGTCCCGCATCTTCGAACCGTTCTTCACCACGAAACCCGTGGGCGAGGGAACCGGGCTCGGCCTCGACATCTCCTGGCGCATCGTCGTGAAGAAGCACCGCGGCGACCTGCGTGTGGAATCCGAACCGGGCGACACCCGGTTCCAGGTCCGCATTCCGATCGAACCCGAAGTCGCAGCAGCAGAAGGAGTCACCGATGGGTGAGCTGGACGGAATCGACCCGAGCGTGCCGCCGAGCGGCGACGGCTGCCTCGAATGCGACAGCGCCGGCGGGTGGTGGGTGCACCTGCGCCGCTGCGCGCAGTGCGGGCACATCGGGTGCTGCGACTCGTCGCCGGAACAGCACGCCAGCGCGCACGCCGCGGCCACCGGCCACCCCGTCGTCCAGAGCTTCGAACCGGGCGAGTCGTGGTTCTGGAACTACGCCACCGAGACGGCATTCGAAGGCCCCGAACTGATTTCGCCGCACCACCGGCCGGTCGAGCAGACGGTTCCCGGTCCCGGCTCGCGCGTTCCGCCGGACTGGCAGGCGCACATTCACTGACTCAGAGTTGCGCGAAACGCTGTGCCGTCGCCGCGTCCTGCTCGTCGTACCGGGTCAGCGCCGCTTCGAACGTCGCCTTCAGGTCCAGGGCGTACCGCTCGTGCGCGGCGAATGTCCCGACCGCCGAATTCTCTTCCGCGACGCCAGGGCCGCCGATCGCCGTCGCCCGGAACCGCGCGGCCAGTTCGGCCGCCGACCGCAGATGGGTTTCGCCGAGGCCGAAGTTCTCCGGTGCGAGTTCGCGGTGCGCCCGCTCCCGCAGGTCCCGCATGTCCGCCGCCAGCACCTCGCACGCGGCGATGCACCGCACCAACGCGTCCCGATCCACTTCGAGCCGATCCTCGGTCATCCGTCCCCCTACGGTCGTCGCTCCACCCGCGAGAGAAACTACCCGTTCCCCCGCCGGCAATGCTTCCCTCGCCTCCCCCGTCACACCGAGCGACCGTTATGGTGCAGGTCACCAGGGTCGGCCAACGGAGGTCGCCGGAAACGAAGGATGCGCACTGTGGAAATTCAGGGAACCGCCGCACTGGTCACCGGAGCCGCCTCGGGCCTCGGTGCCGCCACCGCCAAGCGTCTCGCCGACGCCGGAGCCAC
>NZ_JBHUSF010000360.1:0-8684 GCF_042673295.1 Rhodococcus sp. NPDC057014 | reverse complement strand
ACCGCGCACGGGGCGGTACGCCCCCAGGATCTGCGCCTCGGCGTCTTCGAGGTAGGTCTTGAGTAGCTGACCTGCGGCTTCGGTGTTGCCGGCGACGAGGGCGTCGTAGATCTCGTGGTTGCGGGTGAGGTACGGCCCGTGGAAGCGATGGGCGTCGTCCATGACGTGGAAGACGAGCCGTGCCTCGTTCCAGACGCTGCGCATGAGTTCGTCGATGCGGTTGCTGTTGTTGAGGCTGGCGAGGGCGATGTGGAAGTAGATGTCGGCGGTGCCGACGCCGGTCCAGTCCTCGACGGCGAATCGCTCGTCGGCCAGGTTCAGGGCCTCGGCGACGCCGGACAGGTCGCCGGTCTCGGGGTCGAATCCGTTGACGCCGGCGCATTCGACGACGCGTCGGCAGATGTAGAGCTCGGTGATGTCCTCGGCGGTGGGGACGCGGACGAAGACGCCGCGGTTGAGTTCGTGCGCGACGAGGCGGTCTTCGATCAGGATCTGGAAGGCCTCGCGGACGGTGTTGCGGGAGACGTCGAGGGCGGCGCAGATGTCGGGTTCGGACAGTCGCGCTCCTGGTGGGAACGTTCCGTCGATGATGGCGTCCCGCAGAATGCCGGCGACCCGCGTGGTCCTGCTGGTGCGTTCGAGCAGGCCGCGGTGAGCGGCCAGGCGGGAATGCGCATCGCCGCGAAGGGCATTCGAGCTGGTCAAGTCCACTCCTCAGGTTTCGATCTCGACCGCAATCATAGTTGTCAGCTCGGTTCCGCGATTTCTTCCAGGATAACAATCCCCTCGAGGTATTGCAGGATCGTTGAACGATTTGTACCGTGAGGGGAGTTACATCGGATTCTTCGAGCAGTTACATCCCTTCTTCAGGCGAGGTGCCATGACCACAGATACACAGACCGAGGTCGCGCAGGCGCGCCCCTTCGACTGGTTCCGCACCCTCGGGCCGAAGGGAAAAAGAGCCTTCATCGGCGCGTTCGGCGGATACGGGCTCGACTCCTACGACTTCCAGGTCCTCCCGCTCGGCCTCGCGGCCATCGCCGCCTACTTCGGCCTCACCACCGGTCAGGCAGGCCTGCTGACGACGGTGACGCTGGTGGTGTCCGCGCTCGGCGGCGCCCTCGCCGGCATCCTCGTCGACAAGATCGGCCGGGTCCGCACCCTGCAGGTCACCGTCGCGACGTACACGATCTTCACGGTGCTGTGCGGTTTCGCGCAGAACTTCGAGACGCTGCTGATCTTCCGCGCCTTCCAGGGCCTCGGCTTCGGCGGTGAGTGGGCGGCAGGCGCGATCCTCGTCGCCGAGTACGCCCGCGCCGAGTACCGCGGCCGGGCCGTCGCGTTCGTGCAGAGCGCGTGGGCCGTCGGCTGGGCGCTGGCCGTGATCGTCTACACCATCGTCTTCCAGCTGTTCGACCCCGACGTCGCGTGGCGCGTGCTGTTCTTCACCGGTGTGCTGCCCGCCTTCCTCATCATCTGGGTGCGCCGGAATCTGAAGGACCCCGAGGTCGTCACGGAGCGCCGCGAGTCCGCGGGCAAGCAGACGGGCTCGTTCGCGGCCATCTTCCGCGGCGGACTGCTCCGCACCACCGTGCTCGCGTCGCTGCTCGCCACCGGTGTGCAGGGCGGCTACTACACGCTCGCGTCCTGGCTGCCGACGTTCCTCAAGACCTCCCGCGGACTCGACGTGGTCGGCACCGGCGGCTACCTGGCGATCCTCATCTCCGGGGCATTCCTCGGCTACGTCAGCGGCGGCATCCTCACCGACAAACTGGGCCGCAAGCGGACCATGCAGCTGTTCGCGTTCCTGTCGGCGATCTTCATGGTCGGCTACACCCAGGTGCCCGAGGGCGCGAACACGCTGATCCTGATCCTGGGCTTCCCGCTCGGCTTCTGCACGTCGGCGATCTTCAGCGGATTCGGATCGTTCCTGTCCGAGCTGTACCCGACGCAGTCGCGCGGCACCGGCCAGGGCTTCACGTACAACTTCGGGCGCGCGGTCGGCGCCGTGTTCCCCGCCGTCGTGGGTTTCCTGGCCGCCACCCAGCTGGGCATCGGAGGTGCGATGATCTTCGGCGCGCTCGGTTACGCCATCGCCGTGTTCGCCCTGTTCTTCCTCCCCGAGACCCGCGGGAGCGAACTTGCCTGACTCACCGACCGACCTCCGCTCCGCGTTCCGCTCGGGACGCGTCACCCCGACCGCCGGTCTGGCACCCGGATTCGCGCAGACGAATCTCATCGCCGTCCCGCAGGACTGGGCATACGACGTGCTGCTGTTCACCCAGCGCAACCCCAAGCCGTGCCCCGTCCTCGACGTCGGCGACGCCGGCTCCCGGACGACGATCCTCGCCCCCGGCGCCGACATCACCACGGACCTGCCGCTGTACCGGGTGTGGAAGGACGGCGAACTCGCGGACGAGACCACGGACGTGTCCTCGCTGTGGCGGGAAGACCTCGTGGCGTTCCACATCGGGTGCAGCTTCACGTTCGAGCACCCGGTGGCCGCGGCCGGGGTGCCGCTCCGGCACGTCGAACAGGGCAGCAACGTCCCGATGTACGTCACCGACCGCGAGTGCAGGCCCGCGGGCCGGGTCAGCGGGCCGATGGTCGTGTCGATGCGGCCCGTCCCCGAACACCAGGTGGCGCTCGCGGCGGCGATCTCGGCGCGGATGCCCGCCGTCCACGGTGGCCCCGTCCACATTGGTGATCCCGCGGAACTCGGCATCACCGATGTCGCGGCCCCCGACTTCGGCGACCCGGTGAACTTCGAGCCCGGCGACGTCCCGATGTTCTGGGCGTGCGGGGTCACCCCGCAGGCGGCGGTGATGGCGTCCCGGTTGCCGTTCGCGATCACCCACGCACCCGGGTACATGCTGATCACCGACACCCCGGACAGCGAGTACGTCCTGGAGGTCCCCGATGCGCGTTGACCTGAACTGCGACCTCGGCGAGGGCTTCGGGCAGTGGACGCTGGCCGACGACGACGCCCTCCTCGACGTCGTCACCAGCGCGAACATCGCGTGCGGGTTTCACGCGGGCGATCCGATGATCATCCGCAAGGCCTGCGAGAGCGCGGCCGAGCGCCGCGTCGCGATCGGGGCGCACGTGGGGTTCCGGGATCTGGCCGGATTCGGCCGGCGCGAACTCGCGGTGTCGCCCGCGGATCTGCGCGACGAGACGCTGTACCAGATCGGCGCGCTCGCCGGGTTCGCCCGCGCCGCCGGATCCTCGGTGACGTACGTCAAACCGCATGGTGCGCTCTACAATTCCGCCGCACTCGACTTCGAGCGGGCCGATGCGGTCGCATCCGCCATCGACGAGTTCGCCGAGCCGCTCATGCTGATGGGACCACCCGGATCGCAGTTGCAGCGGGCCGCGGAGGCGCACGGCATCGAGTTCGTCGCCGAAGGGTTCGCCGACCGCCGCTACACCGCCGCGGGCACGCTGACCCCGCGCTCGGTGCCCGGCGCCGTCATCGACGATCCCGATGTCGCCGCCGCCCAGGCCGTGCGGATGGTGTCCACCGGAACGGTGGAGTCGATCGACGGCGACGACGTCGCGGTGGCCGTGCGCAGCATCTGTGTCCACGGCGACACACCCGGGTCCGTGCAGACCGCGCGCCGGGTCCGGCACGCGCTGGAGAGTGCCGACGTCACGCTCGGATCCTTCACATGACCACCCCCACCCGGATCCTCCCGGCGGGCGATCGGGCCCTGCTCGTCGAACTCGACTCGGAACCCCTGGTCGTGTCGCTGACCGAACGCCTGCGCCGGACACCGGTTCCCGGTATGGAGGACGTGCTGCCCGCGGCGCGCACGGTGCTCGTCACCACCACACCGCGGACCGACCTCGACGAGGTGCGCCGCGCGCTGCGGACGTTGACCGTCGACCTCGAGGCGCACGACCACACCGGCGTCCCCGAATCGGAACCGGTCACCATCCCGGTCCGCTACGACGGCGCCGATCTCGCCGACGTCGCCGACCTTCTGCGGATGAGCCGCGAGGACGTGATCGCCGCCCACACCGCCGCCACCTGGCGTTGTGTATTCATCGGATTCGCACCGGGTTTCGGCTACCTGAGTTGCGGCGACGACCGGCTCACCGTGCCCCGGCGCGCGCAGTCCCGCACCGTGGTGCCCGCCGGGTCCGTGGCCCTCGCCGGCGGCTACGGCGCGGTGTATCCGCGGTCGTCACCCGGCGGATGGCAGATCATCGGAACCACGGACTCCCCGATGTGGAACCTCGACGCGGAACCCCCGGCGCTGCTGCAGCCGGGACGCCGCGTCCGATTCGTCGACGAGGAAACGCTGTGAGTGAACTCGAAGTACTCGAAACGGGTCCGCTCAGCCTGATCCAGGACCTCGGCCGCCCCGGCTACCTCAGTTCGGGTGTCGGCGTGTCCGGCGCCGCCGACCGCGGATCCGCGAGGCTCGCGAATCGGCTGGTCGGGAACGACGAGAACGGCGCGTGCATCGAGGTGCTGATGGGCGGGCTCGCCCTGCGCGCGCGGGCGGTGACGACCGTCGCCGTCACCGGCGCCCCCGCCACGGCGCTGCTCGACGGCATCCCGATGGGTCACGCAAGCGTCATCGTGATGCAGCCGGGGCAGACGCTGCGGTTGCAGTACGCGCACGTCGGGCTACGCAGCTACGTGGGGGTCCGCGGCGGTCTCGCGGTGCCGGACGTGCTCGGCTCCCGCAGCACCGACACGCTCTCCGGAATCGGCCCGGAAGCGTTGAAACCCAACGACGTCCTGCCCGTCGGCACGTGGACGAGGAACTTCCCCAACGTCGACGTGGCGCCCCTCCCCGCGATGGACCCCGGACCGCTGTCGGTGCGGGTCGTCGGCGGTCCCCGCGACGACTGGTTCACCAACCCGGACGCGCTGACCACCGGTGCGTGGGCGGTCTCCCCGGACACCGACCGCATCGGAGCCCGGCTGAACCGGCACGCCGGCGCACCCGCCCTGCAACGGGCGTCCGAGGTCGAACTCCCCACCGAGGGCGTCGCACTCGGGTCCATCCAGGTTCCGCCGAGCGGGCAGCCCGTCGTGTTCCTCGCGGACCATCCCATCTCCGGCGGGTACCCCGTCATCGGCGTCGTCGCGGACGAGGACATCGACCGGATCGCCCAGGCCCGCCCAGGCCAACTGATTCGCTTCACCACTGCGTGATCGGCTGCGCGCCGATCCCACTACAGGAGATCACCCCATCGCCATGAACAGCATCGGCACGGAACTCGACACACCCTGGTCCCACGAGTCGTGGCGCACCACGCTGCTCGCGGAACCGCACCGTCAGGGCACCGCGGTCGCGCGCCACTACGCGTCCGCGCTGCCGATCAGCTACGCCACCGAAACCGATCCGGCACAGGCGATCCGCGACGTCGCCGAGGTGGAGCGACTCGACGTCGACAGTGTGGCGCTGACGTTCACCACCACCGGGTCGTCCGCGCCGTACGAGAACCTCAAGATCTACGCCGTCGGGAAACCCGCACCGCTCAACGAGGTGCTGCCGATCCTCTCCAGCCTGGGCGTCAACGCCCTCGACGAACGTCCGGCCGCGCTGACCCGGCCGGACGGCAGTCGCGCCTGGATCTACGACCTCACCGTCGACCTGCCTGCCGTCGCGGACGGCCACGGGGCGACCCGGGACCGCCGGATCGCGGACGCGTTCCGCGCGGCGTGGACGGGTGAGACCGAGGTGGACGGGTTCAACGCCCTCGTCCTGCACGCCGGGCTCGGCTGGCGTCAGGTGACGGTCCTGCGGGCGTACGCCGCGTACCTGCGGCAGGCCGGGCTCCCGTACAGCCGCAGCAACGTCGAACGAGTCCTGCTGGGCAACAGCGTCATCACACAGCTTCTCCTCGAGTTCTACGCGCTCCGGCTCGACCCTGACATCACGCGCGACGCCGCCGCGGAGGGCTCGCTCGAGGGCCGGATCGTCGACGCGATCGACGCGGTCGCCGGAATCGACGCCGACCGGATCCTGCGGGCCCTGCTGTCGCTGGTCCGTGCCACCACCCGGACGACCTACTACGCCGGCGATCCGCGGCCCGCGAAGGCCCTGGCGTTCAAGTTCGACTCCTCGTCCATCGACGAATTGCCGTTGCCCCGGCCGAAATACGAGGCCTACGTGTACTCGCCGGAGATGGAGGGCGTGCACTTGCGGTTCGACGACGTCGCCCGCGGCGGCCTCCGGTGGTCCGATCGGCGCGACGACTTCCGCACCGAGATCCTCGGACTCGTGAAGGCGCAGGCGGTCAAGAACGCCGTCATCGTCCCCGCCGGGGCGAAGGGCGGCTTCGTCGTCAAGAACCCGCCCGCGCCGACCGGCGACGCCGCCGCCGACCGGGAGGCGATGCTGACGGCCGGAATCTCCTGCTACCGCGAATTCATCTCCAGCCTCCTCGACATGACCGACAACCTCGACATCGCGACCCGGCACGTGATCGCGCCGGACGGCATCGTCCGCCGCGACGGCGGCGACACCTACCTCGTGGTCGCCGCGGACAAGGGCACCGCGGCGTTCTCGGACGTCGCCAACGCCGTCGCGCTCGAACGCGGGTACTGGCTGGGCGACGGTTTCGCATCCGGCGGGTCCGTCGGCTACGACCACAAGGCGATGGGCATCACCGCCCGCGGCGCGTGGGAGAGCGTCGTGCAGCACTTCCGTGAGATGGGCGTCGACACCCGCACCGACGACTTCACCGTCGTCGGGATCGGCGACATGAGCGGCGACGTGTTCGGCAACGGGATGCTGCTCAGCCCCCACATCCGCCTCGTCGCCGCGTTCGACCACCGTCACGTGTTCATCGACCCCGATCCCGACCCGCAGACGTCCTGGGACGAGCGGGCGCGGCTGTTCGGCCTCGGCCGGTCCAGTTGGAAGGACTACGACAGGGCGGTCCTCAGCGAGGGCGCGATGATCGTCGACCGGTCGGCGAAGTCGGTGCGGCTCACACCGCAGGCGCGGCGCGCGCTGGGGATCGACACGGATCGGGCGCTCACCACCGTCGAACTCGTCCGCGCCGTCCTCGGCGCGCCCGCGGACCTGCTGTGGAACGGCGGCGTCGGCACGTACGTCAAGGCCACGTCGGAGAGTCACGCGGACGTCGGCGACAAGTCGAACGACGCCGTCCGCCTCGACGCGCCCGCGCTGCGCGTCCGGGTGGTCGGCGAGGGCGGCAACCTCGGCCTCACCCAACTCGGCCGAATCGAATACGCGCGCCACGGCGGTCGCGTCAACACCGACGCACTCGACAACTCGGCCGGCGTCGACTGCTCCGATCACGAGGTCAACATCAAGATCGCCCTCGCGGGCGCCACCGCCGACGGCACGCTCGCCGCGCAGGACCGTCGAGAACTGCTGTCCGACATGACCGAAGACGTCGGCCGGCTCGTCCTCGCCGACAACCGCAGCCAGAACGAGATGATGAGCCTCAACCGGGCGCAGGCGGCGACGCTCGTCAGCTTCCACTCCCGCATGGTCGACGACCTGGAACGGCGCGGCCACGTGGACCGCGCCATCGACGTGCTCCCGACGTCCGCCCAGTTCGGCGTACTCGAACGCGAGCAGAAGGGCCTGACCAGCCCGGAACTCGCGCAGCTCACCGCGCAGGTCAAGCGGTTCATCAAGAGCGAGGTGTCGGGCACCACGCTCCCCGACAACAAGGTCTACGCCGGCCGGCTCCACGACTACTTCCCGCCGCGGCTCGGCCGCGAGTACGCGCACACGGTCGCCGTGCACCCGCTGCGCCGGGAGATCGTCACCACGTCGGTCGTCAACGACATGGTCGACCGCGCCGGGATGACGTTCGCCTTCCGGCTGCGGGAGGAGACCGGCGCCGACTCGGCGGAGGCGGTGAACGCCTTCACCGCCGTCACCGAGATCTTCGACCTCGGAGCGACTTTCGCGCGGATCCGGGCGGCAGCCGACACGACCCCGGCGTCCGGGACGAACGCGCTGACCGTGCAGACCCAGCGGCTGATCGACCGGGCGTCGCGGTGGCTGACCACGCACCGGCCGCAACCGTTGCCGCTCGAGGCCACCATCGCGCGCTACCGGCCGGTGGTCCGTGAACTCGGCCCGCGCGTGCGGGAATGGTTGCAGGGCGACGAGATCACCGCCGTCGAGGGCCGAACCGGGGCCCTGACGTCGCGGGGCGCGGACGCCGGGATCGCCGCCGACGTCGCGGACCTCCTGCACACGTACTGCCTTCTCGATATCGTGGACATCGCGGAGATCTCCCAGCACCGCGCGGAGGACGTCGCGGAACTGTATTTCGCGCTGTCGGCGCACCTGCACATCAACACCGCGCTGACCGCCGTCACCGCGCTGCCCCGGCTGGACCGGTGGCACGCTCTCGCCCGCCTCGCCCTGCGCGACGACCTCTACAGTTCGCTGCGCGCCATCACCCTCGACGCGCTGTCCGTCAGCGAACCCGGCGACGACGCGGCCGACAAGGTCGACCAGTGGGAACAGCACAACGCCGCCCGGCTCGCCCGCGCGCGGGCACTGCTCACCGAGATCGAGTCGGAGGTCGCCACCGAGCCCACGCTGGCGCTGATCTCCGTCGCGGCCAGGCGGATCCGGGCGATGACGCGGTAGGCGCTTCGCGCCCGTGCGCGGTTAAGGAGTCTCTGGACTCGTCAACCACGCACGGGCCGCGGAGCGGCCTACAGC
>NZ_JBHUSF010000359.1:0-8784 GCF_042673295.1 Rhodococcus sp. NPDC057014 | reverse complement strand
GCTGCCGCCGGCGCCGCCCGCCGGTGAGCCGGGGTTGAAACCGGGCCCCAGATAGGCGAACCCGCCGCTGCGGTAGCGTCCGTCGATGTCTTCGACGCGCACGAGGCTGCCGCCGCCCGGCGCGGCGCTGACCGTGACGATGTCGTCGTCGTAGCGCAGGTATTCGCTGCCGCCGTCGGCCTTCCGAGCCGCAGGCGGCTCTTCCTCGACGATCGACGAGACGGTGGTGCCCACCGGGTCTGTCGACGTGTACGTCTTCGCGTCGCCCGCCGTGTTCTGCAGGGCGTAGGTGTCGGCGATGTAGTCGCGCACCCCGCCGCCGCACGCGGTCGCGGCCGACACCAGGAGCAGCATCGGGGCGAGCCGCATCCGTGTCCCGAACCTGCTCACGGCAGCCACCTGCTTCGTGTCTTCACGATCACCCCACCCCTGTCTCCTCCGTACAGATGGTCCACCGGATACAGATGCCAGGTCTGCCAGGCCCACCCGCCGGAATGTTCACGCGTCGCCGTGAGCGCGGTCAGCGCGGTGTGGTCTCCGGGAAACGCCCCGCAGATCCACCCCTCCACCTCGGTGGCCTGCCGCCGCAACCAGTCGGCGGTCTGTTCGAGGCGGGCGCGGTCGACGATGTCGGTGGTGGAGTCGAATCGGTACCCGCCCACGCTGTCGGACACCGGCAGCGGTCTACCGCCTGCCTGGATCGCGTCGCACGACACCTGCTCGGTGATCCGGTTGCCCGCCGCGGACGCCGTCACCGCGTGCGACGCCCCGAGCACGCCGAGGGTCACCCGCTCGTCGCCGTACGTGATGGTGAGTTCGGCCAGCGGACGCGGAGTTTCGGCGTTCACGACGAGGCCGAGCGCCTCCGCCGTCACATCCCGCGATTCGATGTCGAGGACGTGCAGCGTCACTGCGGCGGACCGGAGTGGATCACGGTGAGCTCACCCCGCGTCACGGCGCGGCCCGTGGAGACCTCCCACGACTGCGTCCGCGCCCAGCGCTCGAAGGACAGCAGGCCGGTCTTGTCGGCGGTCGCGTAGTCGGCGTAGTCGACGATGCCCTGGGGTGCGGTGCCGGTGGTGCCTTCCGCCGTGAACGCGGCGGTGCCGCGCTCGATCTGCCGGTGCACGACGTCGTCGAGGATCACGTCTCCGCCCGGTTCGAGGCCCGTGCCCTCGCGGCGCATCCACAGCGTCATGTGGAGGTTGCCCTCGTCGTTCTCGACGGTGAGCCACCGCTGACCGGTCGACCCGTCGAGGAGGTGTTCGTGCCAGATGTATCCCTCTTCGTCGAGGGTGATGGTCCCGCGCACGACGTGATCGATTCCGGCGTACGTGATGATGTCGCCGACTCCGATCTTGTACGGGTCGTAGACCTCCGGGTAGTCGGCGAGCGGATCGACCCTGGCAGCGGGCGCTTGTTTCTTTCCGGACCGATTCCGCAGGATCAGCACGATGCCCACGATCACGACAACGATCAGCAGCAGTAGCAGCAGCTTGGTCAACGATCTCTCCTGGTCGGCGGATCCGGCTCGGGAGGCCGGTGCCCGGCCCCCCACCGGTCAGTCACCTTACTGTGCGCCGCACACCCGCACACCTAGCGATTGCAGAAGCCAGGTAGCAAAGGCTAGCCTAACCGAACGCGCGAGCGGTGGGGCGGAGCACTGTCGTTCACCGCGATTCGCGCGGCATACGCCCAGAAGTCGACAGAACCGACAGTGAGGAACCATATGGCCATCCCGCCCATTTCGACCTACACGATTCCGGAGATCCAGGAGGCCCCCGAATCGAAGGTGTCCTGGCGCCTCGACCCCCGGCGCTCCGCACTACTGGTCCACGACATGCAGAACTACTTCATCGACGCGTACGACGTGCGTGCGGAGCCGATGTCGACCGCGATGGCCAACATGGTCCGGATTCGCGAACTCTGCTCGGAAGCCGGGATTCCCGTGATCTACACGATGCAGCCGGGCGACCAGCACCCGTCGCGTCGCGGCATCCTCGCCGACTTCTGGGGCCCGGGACTGACGTCGGGTCGCGACACCGAGGTGGTCGAGCCGCTCGCCCCCCGCGACGGCGACATCCAGGTGACCAAATGGCGGTATTCGGCCTTCCAGCGCACCGACCTCCGGCAGTTGCTCGGTCACCACGGCCGCGACCAGCTGATCGTGACGGGTGTCTACACGCACATGGGCTGCATGCTGAGCGCCGCCGAGGCGTTCATGTCGGACGTCCAGCCGTTCCTGGTCGCCGACGCGACTGCGGATTTCAGCCGCGACGAGCACCTCATGGCGCTCACGTACGCGGCCAAGCGCTGCGGTTCCGTGACCACCACGGATGCGCTGGTCTCGGCGCTGTCCCCGCTCGAAGTCGGCTGAGTCGACCCCGAAGGCCCCACTCCGGCGCAGTGCATCGCTTCCGAAGCTGCGCCGGTGTGCGTCGGCGGTCGGATCACCACGGCCGATGTGGTTAGGCTAACCTGACACGCTGAGTAGCTGAAAGCCCGAAAGCCCCAAGCCCGAAAGCCGAAAGCATCAGGAGTGCCTGTTAGATGTCCCTTTCGATATCGTCGCCGTCCACCCTGCAGACCGGGGCGGACACCGACGTCAGCTTGACCGCCGCCCAGCGCGAACTGTGGGCCGGGCACCACCTGGACCCGACCCGGTCGGCGTTCACGACAGCTGAATACGTGGAGGTCGCGGCCCCCGTCGACCTCGACGCTCTCGCCGCGGCGATACGCACGATGATCGAGGAGGCCGAGGTCCTCTCGATCCGATTCGAGGCCGAGCCCGACGTGCGCCGCCGGGCCGGTGCCCCACCGGACGCCGATTCGGACAACGTGATCCAGGTGCACGATCGACATCACGCACCCGAACTCGAGCGCCTCGATCTCGACAGGGCCGCGGCCGTGGAGTGGATGCGCGAGGACGTGCGCCGACCACTCGACTTCGCCACCGCTCCCCTCGTGCGGACCGCGCTGATCAGCACCGAATCCGGTGCGATCTGGTACCTCCGCGCGCCCCACGCACTGATGGACGCCTACGGGTATTCGCTGCTCACCCGCCGTGTAGCGGCGCTGTACGCGGCCCGGCTCGCGGGCACCGAACCCCGGCCTGCCACGTTTCCGCCGCTGCGCGAGCACGTCCGCGCGGCACAGGAGTTCGACGCCGCGGCCCCAGCCGGCGCGCCGCCCGCCGTCTCGCGTCCGGTCGGATTCAGTGACACGGTGCGCCGGCCTGCCCCCGATCCCCATCGGTGCACGATCCCGATCGACCCCGACGTCGCACGGAGCCTGCGCGCCGCGGCCGCCGCGCAGGCGACCACGTGGGCGGAGGCGGTGTACGCGGCCGCTGCCGCGTACCTGGGCTCCCACACGGGAGCCGAGGAGGTGACGCTCCGGATTCCGGTGCTGGCCCGCAACGGAATCGAGCTGGCATCGCCCGTGACGGCCACGAACATCGTGCCGCTCCGCATCCCCCTCCACGCCCGGCCGACGTTCGCCGACGTGACCGGCCGGGTGGCCGCAGCCCTGTCCGACACCCGGCCGTTCCAGCGCGTCCGGGACGCCGGGAGCCGCGTCACCGGCGGAGCGGTGGTGAACGTCAAACCGTTCGCCGCCAGAATCGCTTTCGGCCCCACCTCCGGGTCGGTGCACCAACTGGCCACCGGTCCGGTGGAGGACGTGGTGATCTCCGTCTCCGGCGCCGGCGACGAACTCACGCTCGAATGGGCCGGAAACCCCGGGGTCTACACGGACGTCGAGATCCGGAACCACGCACACCGCTTCGCGCACTACCTCCGAAGCATCTCCGTGGCAACAGAACCCGTCGCCGTCGTGGACGTCTGCGCCCCGGACGAACTGCACTCGTGGCGGTCGGCGGCCGGACTCGACCGGCGCGCGGTCGCAGCGGCACTTCCCGACAGCATCGTCTCGGCCTTCCTCGCGCAGGTGCGCGCCCACCCCGACCGGGCCGCGGTGAACGACCTGACGTACCGGGCACTCTCGGATCGCAGCGCCACCCTGGCCCGCCGGCTGAGGGCGGCAGGCGCCGGCCGCGGGACGGTCGTGGCCGTCAGCCTCCCCCGCGGCACCGATCTGATCGTTGCCGTCCTCGCGATTCTCCGCAGCGGCGGGACCTACCTGCCGATCGATCCGTCCTCCCCTGCCGAGCGGGCCCGGTTCATCCTGCGGGACGCGCAGCCGACGCTGGGCATCGGATCCGCCGATCTGCTCGGCGATCTTCCCCGCGTCGAGGAGGGCGCGCCGCAGTCCGGCGCCGGGGAACTCGACAGCACGGTGCGTGCCGACGACATCGCGTACATCATCTACACGTCCGGATCCACCGGTGTGCCCAAGGGCGTTCCGATTCCGCACCGCAACGTGCTGCGCCTGTTCGACGTGTCCCGGGCATGGTTCACGTTCACGGAGGACGACTGCTGGCCGCTGCTGCACTCGTATGCGTTCGATTTCTCCGTGTGGGAGATCTGGGGTGCGCTGCTGCACGGCGGCCGCCTCGTCACGGTCGACGAGACCACCCTCACGTCACCGGCCGACCTCGCCGCCCTTCTCGTCGACGAGGAGGTTACCGTCCTGAACCAGACGCCGTCCGCGTTCGGGCATCTCGTCGACGCCCTGGTTCGCGCGGACTCCTTCGATCGGCTGCGACTGCGGTACGTCGTGTTCGGCGGTGAGGCACTCGATCCGGCGGTCCTGCGCGCCTGGTTCGCCGCCTCGGGTCCGGCTACGGAAACGGCCCTGGTCAACATGTACGGCATCACCGAGACCACCGTCCACGTCACCGCCACGAAGGTCACCGCCGCCGACGTCGTGGACATCGGCGTGCCGCTCGGCGACCTGTGCACGTACGTGCTCGGGCCGGGGCTACGTCCGGTGCCGCCCGGCGTGACCGGGGAGATCTACGTGTCCGGGCCCGGACTGTCCCCGGGCTACCTCGGGCGTCCCGACCTGACGTCGGCGCGGTTCGTCGCCGACCCGTTCGCCTCGACCGGTACGCGCATGTACCGGACCGGCGACCTCGCCCGGTACGACGCGACCGGCACCCTCCACTACCACGGCCGGATCGACGACCAGATCCAATTACGCGGTTACCGTGTGGAACTCGGCGAAATCACCGCGGCGATGACCGCGGTTCCCGACGTGCAGGCGGCGGTCGCGACCGTGCACGAGCAGGCCGGCGGCGACCAGCGGATCGTCGGGTACGTCGTTCCCCGGCCGGGCAGCGCGCCCGACGCGGTCGAGGGGGACGTGCGCGCGCACCTCGTCCGCTCGCTACCCGGGTACATGACACCGTCCGCGCTGGTAATGCTCGACCGCTTGCCGTTGACCCACAACGGCAAGGTCGACAAGGACGCGCTGCCCGCCCCTCGTTGGCTCGGACAGTCCGACGCCACACCGCGGACCGACACCGAGGCCCGGATCCTCCCGCTGTTCACGTCGATCCTCGGCGCCGAGCAGGTCGGCGTCCACGACGACTTCTTCGCGCTCGGCGGAAACTCCCTCCTCGCCGCCGCCCTCGTGTCCGCGATCACCGCGGAACTCGGTGTGCCGCTTCGGGTCGCGACGGTCTTCGAGAATCCCACCGTGGCCGCCGTCGCCGCGCAACTGGAGGACACCGGCGAGCGGGTGCAGGCGAGCAGGCCGTCCCCGCGGGACCTCCCCGAGGGCACCCCGGTGCCGTTGTCCCCCGCGCAGGAACGCCTGTGGTTCCTCGACAGCGCGGCCGGCGGCGGAACGTACCTGCTGGCACTGGCGGTCGATTTCGGGGACGGCCTCGAACCGGATGCACTGTCCGCGGCGCTCGCGGACGTCGTGACCCGGCACCAGTCGTTGCGGACGGTGTTCCCCCTCGTCGACTCGATGCCCCACCAGGTCGTGCTTCCCGCGGCACACGCGAAGGTCCGGCTCGAGCGCGTCGACAACGTCGGCAACATCGAGGGACACATCGCGGCGATGACCACCGTCGGACTCGGGCTGACCGACCAGCCGCCACTGCGGGCCGTGCTGTACGAACCGCAGCACACGCTGGTCCTGTTGATGCACCACATCATCGGCGACGAATGGTCGCAGGCGAAGCTGCTCGACGATCTCGCGTTCGCCTACAACGCTCGCCGCGCCGGACGGGCACCGGAGTTCACGCCGCTGCCGCTGCAGTACCCGGACGTCGCCGTGTGGCAGCGCGAACGCATCGGCGCGGGCGACGACGCGACCCCGTTGCTGACCGGCCAGCTCGACTACTGGCGTGAGCAACTCGCCGGTCTGCCACTCGAACTGGGCTGGCGCACCGACCGCCCGCGGCCGGCCCTGCCGACCAACCGCGGCGCGAGTGTGCACCGCACGCTGCCGCCGGCGCTGCACGCGGCGGTCGATGCGCTGGCCGCCGAGCGGCGCGCGAGCTTCTTCATGATCGTCCACGCCGCGGTGGCTGTGCTCCTCGAAAGGCTCGGCGCCGGTGCGGACATCGCCCTCGGGGTGCCCGTCGCCGGTCGCAGCCACCCCGATCTCGACGCCATGGTGGGCTGCTTCATCAACACGGTGGTCCTGCGGACCGACGTGTCGGGCGACCCCACGTTCGACGAACTGCTGGACCGGGTCAAGACGGTCGACCTCGACGCCGTCGACCACGCCGACGTGCCGTTCAACCGCATCGTGGAACTCGTCAATCCCCCACGTTCCTCCGCCCGTCACCCCCTGTTCCAGGTGATGCTGTCGCACTGGAAGCAGGACGGCGCCGCGGAGCGTTTCGACGGAACGACGGCCGAGGTGCGGATGCTCGACGCGACGTCCGCGAAATTCGATCTGGCGCTGCGCTTCCAGGAACGTCCGGACAGCGGCGGGGTCGACGTGACAGTCGAGTACGCCACCGAACTCTTCGACGCAGCGACCGTCGAATCGTTCGCCGACCGCCTCGCCGTGGTGATCGAGCGCCTCGTCGAGAACCACGAACAGCGGATCGCCCGGCTCGACATCCTGACCCCGCAGGAGCGGGGCCGGGTGCTCGGCGAATGGTCGCACGCGGGGCACTCCGTCCCGGCCCGCACCTTCGACGAGTACTTCTCCGCGCAGGTGGCGGAGACACCCGACGCCGAGGCCCTCGCGGTCGGCGCGAGCGTGCGGCCTGCGGTGTCCCTCACGTACCGGCAGCTCGACGAACGCGCGAACCGGCTTGCCCACCTGCTGATCTCGCGTGGCGCCGGGCCCGGTGACGTGGTCGCGCTCGCACTGGACCGCTCCGCCGAGTTGATCGTCAGCGTTCTCGCCGTGCTGAAGAGCGGCGCCGCGTATCTTCCCGTCGACCCGACGTACCCGGCCGACCGGATCGCGCACATGCTCGCCGACGGCGCCCCGGTCGCCATCCTGACCTCCTCGGTCGGTGTGCCCGACCGCACGCCGCTGGGCACCGCCGTGCACGTTCTCGACCTGGACGATCCGGACCTGCAGGCACTGCTCGACGCCCAGCCCGTCACCGCCCCCACGGACGCGGACCGCAGCAGGCCGCTGCAACTCGACGACGCCGCGTATCTCATCTACACGTCCGGTTCGACGGGGGTGCCGAAGGGCGTCGTCGTCCCCCACCTGGGCATCGCGGACCTGCTGTCGCTGCAGTCGGACGTGATCGGCATGGACCACACCACGCGGGCGCTGCACTTCTCGTCCATCAGCTTCGACCTCGCGTTCTGGCAGATCATGTGGGGCGTGCTCTCGGGCGGAACGCTGGTGGTCGCGACGGACGCCGACCGCATCCCGGGTGAGCCACTCGCCCGCGTCATCAACGAGCACGACGTGAACTTCGTCGGCGTGCCACCGTCTTTCGCCGCCGCGTTCCCGCCGGAGCATCCC
Source organism: Rhodococcus sp. NPDC057014 (assembly GCF_042673295.1). NCBI lineage: Bacteria > Bacillati > Actinomycetota > Actinomycetes > Mycobacteriales > Nocardiaceae > Rhodococcus > Rhodococcus sp. NPDC057014. Next base: position 927 of record NZ_JBHUSF010000359.1, on the reverse strand, counting down.
ATCCCGGACGGCGTCGACCTGATGCTCGGCGCCGAGAAGCTCACCCCGCAGCTGATCGAGCGGTACGCACCCGGCCGCCGGCTGTTCAACGCGTACGGACCCACCGAGTGCACGGTCAACGCCACGCTGGCCCTCGTCGAACCGGGACACGAAGGTCCCGTCCCCATCGGCGTCGTCGACCCCGGCAAGCACGCCTACGTCCTGGACCACGCGCTGCGGCCGGTGCCCCCCGGCGTGTCCGGCGAGCTGTATCTCGCGGGCGACAGCGTCACCCGCGGATACCGCAACCAGACTCCGAAGACGGCGGAACGGTTCATCGCCGACCCGTTCGCAGAGCCGGGCAGCCGCATGTACCGGACGTCGGATGTGGTGTGGTGGGGCCGGGACGGTCAGATCTACTTCACCGGCCGGGCCGACTCGCAGGTCAAGGTGCGCGGATTCCGCATCGAACTCAACGAGATCGAGGCCGTGCTGTCCGGTGACCCGGACGTCGAGCACATCGTCGTGGTGGTCCGCGAGGACCGGCCCGGTGATCAGCGGCTGGTCGCGTACGCCACGTCGGTGCCGGGCGGCCGGATCGATCCCGACCAGTTGCACCGCCGCGCCGCCAGCAGGTTGCCGGACTACATGATCCCGGCGGCGTTCATCGCCGTCGACGAGTTCCCCACGCTCCCCAACGGCAAGCTCGACCAGTCGTCGCTCCCCGTTCCGCACCTGTCCCTGCAGGTGTCCGAGCGGGGGCCGCGCACGGCCCGCGAAGAGGTGCTGTGCCAATTGTTCGCGGAGGCACTCGGCATCGAGCGGGTCGGCATCGACGACAGCTTCTTCGACCTCGGCGGCCACTCGCTGATGGCGGCCGGGTTAATGAGCGCGATCTCGAAACGCCTGTCCGTCACCGCGACGGTGGCGTCGCTGTTCGCGGCGCCG
>NZ_JBHUSF010000358.1:0-8878 GCF_042673295.1 Rhodococcus sp. NPDC057014 | reverse complement strand
GCCGATCTGTTCACAGAATCCCAGCATGGCCGTGCGCGCGGCGTCGACGGTGATGAGGCTGTTTCCCCCGACGATGTGCAGACCGTACGCGTCCTCGAGGGCCACCAAGTTCATGGCCGCCTGGTCGAGGTCGCCGCGCACGGCGAACTCCCCCGACGCGTGCCCGTCGCCGAGGATCGCGCGGTACGTCGCGAGTTGCCGCAGATACATCTTCCGGACCAGTTCGTCGTGCAGCGCCGAAGTGCCCGACATGAAGTCGAATTCGTAGAGCAGCCGCATCAGGGTGTCGTCGGGCCCGCTCGGCAGCCCCGCGTCGATGGCCGTCCTCAGCTTGGCGGCGTACGACGCCTGGGCGGCCACCGCCTCGTCGCGCTGATCGCAGTAGCGCTCGGTGCCCGCCCGGTGCGCCTCGACGAGAAGCGCATCCAGGTCGTCGAAATAGTAGAGCAGCGCACCGCGCGTCAGGCCCGCCCGCTTCGCCACGTCGGTCAGGGACAGGGACCGCAGTCCGTGAGCGGATCCCGCCTGCAGCGCGGCCTCGACGAGTTCGGAACGCCGCTGCTTCTGAGTGTTCGGTCGCGCCATGCCGTTGACAGTAGCCGACGTGATCTGTGACACTCGGCCCAGTTGTTTGACGGATCTGTCAAAAAACTATTTCACCCCCTCACCCTCCCCGAACGGACAGCTCATGGACCAGACCGCCCGTCCGCCCACCGCCACTCCCCCCGCCGCCGCGGGCGCCTACGAGGCCTCGCTCTCGCGGAGCATCGGCGTCGGCGGGAACATTCTGATCACCCTGTCGTCGATCTCACCGGCGTCGAGCGTCTTCATCCTCGGCGGCTCGGCCCTCGCCCAGTTCGGCACCGGCGTCTTCTGGGCGTTCCTCATCGCCGGCGTCGTCAGCATCCTCATCGCCTTCTGCTACGCCGAACTCGCCTCCGCGTATCCCGTTGCCGGCGGCGACTACTCGCTGGTGTCGCGGGCACTCGGACCGGCCTTCGGCGTCGCCACGTTCTTCATCAGCCTCATCTCCCTGCCGCTGATCATCGCGGTCTTCGCCCTCGACGTCGCCGACTATCTGGGCGTCGCGATCCACGGACTGTCGCCGCAGCAGACCGCGCTGGTCGTGGTCGTGATCACCACCGTGACCGCGTGTTTCGACATCCGGACGAACGCGTGGCTCACCGGGGTCTTCCTCGGTGTCGAGATGGCGGCGCTGGCACTGCTCACCGTTCTCGGTTTCGTCCACATGGAACGGCCGCTGTCGAGCCTGCTCAGCCCGGAGGTCCTCGACCCGGCCACCGGCCAACTCGCACCACTCGCGATCTCCGGACTGATGCTCGCCGTCACCCAGGGAATCTTCGCGTACAACGGGTACGGCGGCGCCGTGTACTTCGCCGAGGAGACCAAGAATGCCGCCCGCTCGATCGCGAAGGCCGTGATCTGGAGCGCCGCCATCACCGTCGCCACCGAACTCGTCCCGCTGATCGCCATCATGGTCGGCGCCCGCTCGCAGACCGAACTCTTCGGTTCCAGCCTTCCCGTCGAGGCCTTCCTCACCGAACGCGCCGGTCACGCCGTCGCCATGGTGGTCATGCTCTCGATCGCCCTCGCCGTGATCAACGCGATCATCGCGATCACGCTGCAGGCGGGCAGGCTCCTCTACGCCGCCGCTCGCGATCGCGCGCTCCCGGAGACCGTCGCGGCGCCGCTGCAGGCCGTCAGCAGCAAGGGCCGCGTTCCCGTGCTCGCCACCGTCGTGATGGGCTCGATCGCGTTCGCCGCGTGCTTCGTCCCGCTGGACGTTCTACTCACCGCCACCGGGTCGACCCTGATGTTCACCTACCTGTTCATCGCGCTGGCCGCGATCCACCACCGCCGCGGCGGGACCACCCGACCCGGCTACCGCATGCCGTTGTGGCCGCTGGCCCCGGGAATCTGCATCGCGGCACTCGGTCTCGTCTTCGTCGTCACCCTGCTCGACCCGGAGCAGTGGCTCAGCCTCGGCATCTCCCTCGGACTCGTCGCCGCCGGCTTCGCCTACTTCGCCCTGTACCTGCGACCGCGCAAGAACACCCACCTGCTGCTGCTCGACGCCGCCCCCGAGGAGACCTGCTGATGCTCGACCTGCTACTGAACAACGGCGTCGTCCGCACGTTCGACGCTCCCGGCCGGGCCGAGGCCGTCGGCATCGCCGACGGCCGGATCCGATACGTCGGGACCACCGAGGACGCCCCTCCCGCCCGGCGGACCATCGACCTGCGTGGCCGGCTGGTCACCCCCGGCATCATCGACAGCCACAACCACCTGCTCCTCGGATTCGACCCCGACGCCGTGAGCCTCGAAGGCGCACAGGACCTCACGGAGGTCCGGCGGCGGATCGGCGCGCACGCGGCCGCCCGCCCCGACCTCGACTGGATCTGCGCCGAGAACGCCGTCTACTCCGTGGTGACCGGGCGCAGGCCGAACGCCGACGACCTCCGCGGCCTCACCGACCGCCCGGTGTTCATCACCACCTACGACCAGCACTCGGTGTGGCTGAACGAGGCCGCGCTGCGGAAGCTCGGGATCGACCGTGGCACGCAGATCCCCTGGGGGCGTCCGGAATTCGACGGCCACGGCGCACCCACCGGCTGGGTCACGGACTTCTACACCAGCGCGATGACGCGGGCCGGCCTGGCCGGGCTGCAACGCGACATCCCGATGTACTCCCCCGACCGCAGGTACCGGCGCATCACGTCCAGCCTGGAGATGGCGACCGCGTGCGGCATCACCACCGTCGTCGAACCACAGGTCCCACTGGCCGAACTCGACCTGATGTACCGGGCACGGGCCGAGGGGCGAATGCAGTCGCGGGTGATCACCGCCCTGTTCCATCCGGTCGGCGCCGACGCCGCGTTCCGCCGGGACCTGCGGGAGGCCGTCGACGGCGCGCCGGTCGACGACATGCTCCGGCTCGGGCCGGTCAAGCTGTACGCCGACGACGTGATCGAGCCGCACACCGCCGCCATGCTCGCCGACTACGCGAACCGGCCGGGCCACCGCGGAGCGCCGAGCCTGCCGCCGCAGGAGTTCACCGCGATGCTCACCGAACTCGACCGCCTCGGTTTCCAGACGCACACGCACGCGACGGGCGACTGGGGCATCCGGCTGGCGCTCGACTCGATCGAGCACGCCGCCGGGGTGAACGGCACCACCGACCGGCGGCACGGCATCGTCCACGTCGAGTGCCTGCACCCGGAGGACCTTCCCCGGTTCCGGGACCTCGGCGTCGTCGCGGCGATGCAGCCGCGGCACTGCTCACCCGACCTCGTCGCGGGAACGTGGATGGAGAACGTCGGCGAGGACCGGTGGGACCGGGCGTGGCGTTTCCGTTCGCTCGCCGAGTCGGGGGCGGCGCTGGCGTTCTCCAGCGACTGGCAGGTCGGGGAGATGGATCCGCTCGTCGGCCTCTACTCGGCTCTCACCCGCTCGGGTCTGGACGGCCGCACCGACTGGACCCCGCGCGAACGCATGGACCTGGATTCGGCGTTGCGGGCGTACACCCGCGGCGGCGCCTGGGCCTGGCACGCCGAGGACGACCTCGGGGTGATCCGTCCCGGCGCCCACGCCGACCTGGTCGTCTGGTCGGCGGACCTGTATGCGCTCGAACCCGGGGAACTGCTGGACCAGCGGGCCGACCTCACGCTCGTCGGCGGCGAGGTCGTGCACGACGCCGCAATCGCGAGCGTCCCCGCAGACGTGCCGTTCGCCGGTTCCGGCGCAGCCGGGCACACCTGCTCGCACGGGTGACGTCCGGATTGGACAACTCGGCGCGGTGGGGGGCGCGTCATTCACCATTTTGTCAGCTGCCTCCAGCTTGTGAGACAGCGCACACTTGTTTTCAGATGTTCTGCAACTCCGGGCCCCGGTCGGACCGTTCCGCCGACGGACCGCTGCGGACCACGAGTTTCGACCACACGAGAGGAACCGGTACGAATGTCGATCGACGTACTCGAGAACTACATCAACGGTGAGTTCGTCGCCTCATCCGCGACGGAGACGCTGGACTTGATCAACCCTGTGGACGAGAGCGTCGTCGGGCGGGCGCCCGTCTCCACCAAGGCCGACGTGGACGCGGCCGTCGAGGCCGCCGAGCGGGCGTTCGTCACGTGGGGCAAGACCACACCGAGCGTGCGGCAGGCCGCGTTGCTGAAGCTCGCCGACGCGATCGAGGCGCACAGCGACGAACTCGTCGAGGCCGAGTGCCGCAACACCGGACAGCCCAAGCAGGTCATCGCCGACGAAGAGATCAAGGTGGGCGCCGACCAGCTCCGCTTCTTCGCCGGCGCGGCCCGCATGCTCGAAGGCAAGGCCGCCGGCGAGTACATGGACGGCTTCACGTCCTACGTGCGCCGCGAGCCGATCGGCGTCGTCGGTCAGGTCACCCCGTGGAACTACCCGTTCATGATGGCGCTGTGGAAGATCGGCCCCGCGCTCGCGGCAGGCAACACGATCGTCCTCAAGCCCAGCGACACCACCCCGAACAGCACACTGGTGCTGGCCCGGCTGACCAAGGGGATCCTCCCGGACGGCGTCTTCAACGTCGTCCTCGGCAACGGCGAGACCGGCGCCACCCTCGTGGAGAACCCCGCCCTCGGCCTGGTGTCGATCACCGGATCCGTGCGCGCGGGCATCGCCGTCGCCGTCTCCGCCGCACGCCAGCTCAAGCGGGCCCACCTCGAGCTCGGCGGCAAGGCGCCCGCCATCGTCTTCGGCGACGTCGACATCGAGAAGACCGCGAGCGGCATCGCCGAGGCCGCCTTCTTCAACGGTGGCCAGGACTGCACCGCCGCCACCCGCGTCCTCGTCCACGAGTCCATCCACGACCAGCTCGTCGACGCCCTCGTCCGCAAGGCCGAGACGCTCGAGCCAGGACTGCCCGACGACCCGAACACGTTCTACGGCCCGCTCAACAACGTCAACCACTTCAACGCGGTCAGTTCCAAGATCGCCGCGCTCCCCACCTCCGCCAAGATCGTCACCGGCGGAAAGCGTTCCGGCGAGCAGGGATTCTTTTTCGAACCCACCGTGATCACCGGCGTCGACCAGCGCGACGACATCGTGCAGGAGGAGACGTTCGGTCCCATCCTCACCGTGCAGAGCTTCTCCGACGAGAAGGAGGCCGTGACCCTCGCCAACGACGTCCGGTACGGTCTGGCGTCGAGCGTGTGGACCAACGATCACGGCGTCACGCAACGGCTCTCGGCCGCACTCGATTTCGGTGCCGTCTGGATCAACTGCCACATCCCGCTGGTCGCCGAGATGCCGCACGGCGGATTCAAGTACTCCGGATACGGCAAGGACCTCTCCGGCTACGGCGTCGAGGACTACACCCGCATCAAGCACGTCATGAGCTCCAACGACTGACGTCGCTCCCCCATACCCATCCACGTCACGACCCTTGAGGACTGCACCAACATGAACGACATCCAGTACCGGCTGCCGCAGAAGCGCGCCCTGGTCACCGAGCTCCCCGGCCCGAAGTCGGCGGCCCTCACCGCACGCCGCCGGGCCACCGTGGCCGCGGGCGTCGGCTCCAGCGTCCCCGTGTACGCGGCGGATGCCGACGGTGGTGTGGTCGTCGACGTCGACGGCAACTCCCTGATCGACCTCGGCTCGGGCATCGCCGTCACCAGCGTCGGCGCATCCGATCCGGCCGTCGCCGAGGCGGTCCGGGAGCAGGTCGGGCACTTCACCCACACCTGTTTCATGGTCACCCCGTACGAGGGCTACGTCCGCGTCGCGGAGGAGCTCGCCGCCCTCACCCCCGGCGACCACGAGAAGCGCACCGTCCTGTTCAACTCGGGCGCCGAGGCGGTGGAGAACGCGATCAAGGTTGCCCGCCTCGCCACCGGCCGCGACGCCGTCGTCGCATTCGACCACGCCTACCACGGTCGCACCAACCTGACGATGGCCCTCACCGCCAAGTCGATGCCCTACAAGGCCCACTTCGGCCCGTTCGCGCCCGAGGTGTACCGGCTCCCGATGTCCTACCCGTACCGGGACCAGGACGGACTGACCGGCGAGCAGGCAGCTCAGCGTGCCATCAGCCAGATGGAGAAGCAGATCGGCGCCGATTCGCTCGCGGCGATCATCATCGAGCCGATCCAGGGCGAGGGCGGATTCATCGTTCCCGCCGAGGGATTCCTCCCCACCCTGGTGAACTGGGCCCGCGAAAACGGCGTCGTGTTCATCGCCGACGAGGTGCAGACCGGATTCTCTCGCACCGGCGCCTGGTTCGCGTGCGAGCACGAGGAGATCGTCCCGGACATCATCACGATGGCCAAGGGCATGGCGGGCGGTATGCCGCTGTCCGCGATCACGGGCCGCGCCGAACTGCTCGACAAGGTGCACCCGGGCGGACTGGGTGGCACGTACGGCGGCAACCCCGTCGCGTGTGCCGCCGCGCTCGCCGCGATCGACAGCATGCGGAAGTTCGACCTGCCCGCTCGCGCACAGCACATCGGCGACCTGGCGCTGCCGCGGTTGCGGGCCCTCGCCGCCGAGGTCGGGGTCATCGGTGAGGTGCGCGGACGCGGCGCGATGCTCGCGATGGAGTTCGTCAAGCCCGGCACGACCGAGCCGGACGCGGAACTGACGAAGGCCATTGCCGCCCGTGCGCTCGAACAAGGTGTCATTCTGCTGACATGCGGTACGTACGGCAACGTCATCCGGCTGCTTCCGCCGCTGGTGATCGGCGACGACCTGCTCGACGACGCCCTGACCGTGATCGAGCAGATCGTGCGCTCGCTCGTCTGACCCGTGCGCCTTTTCGGTAGCCACCACGACCGAAAAGGCGCACGAGCACGAAGTGCCCACCCATCGACCAGAGGAGACATCATGACCCGGACGACCACCGGCACGTTCCATCCTCTGGACCCGTTGGGGGCGGACGAGTTCGCGAAGGCCGCGGCCGTCCTCGCCAGGGAACACGGGGTCGGGGACGGCTGGCGGTTCGCGTCGATCGAACTCGCCGAACCGGACAAGGCCGCGGTGTCGGCGTTCGACACCGCGGGCACCGTCCCGGACCGCCGGGCGATCGTCGTGTGCTTCGACCGCGGCAGCGGAGACACCTACAAGGCGCTCGTCTCGCTGACGGGAGACAACGTGGTCTCCTGGCAGCACATCCCGGACGTCCAGGCCAATTTCACGGTCGACGAATGGGAAGAGGCGGACGCCTTCCTCCGCGGGCACCCGGACGTGATCGCCGCGCTCGCGAAGCGCGGGATCACGGACATGAGCCTGGTGTTCATGGACGTGTGGACGTACGGCGACGCGGTGACCCCGGAGAAGTACAAGGGCCGCCGGCTCGGCTGGTCGGACACCTGGGTGCGGGCGTCCGAGGGCGCCAACCCGTATGCGGGCCCGGTCAACGGCTTTCACTGCGTGATCGACGTCAACGCGATGGAACTGCTCGAGATCGAGGACACGTTCAGCGTCGAACGTCCCGAGGTCATGGGCGAGTACGTGCCCCGGCACATTCCGGAACGGATCCGGAACGCGAGCACCCGGCCGCCGTTGAAGCCGTTGGACATCGTCCAGCCGGAGGGACCGTCGTTCACACTCGAGGGCAACAAACTCGAGTGGCAGAACTGGTCGCTGCGGGTCGGATTCAACTACCGCGAGGGTATGACCCTGCACGCGGTGACGTACAACGACAACGGCCGGGTGCGTTCGATCGCGAACCGGATGTCGTTCGCGGAGATGGCGGTGCCGTACCGCGACACCAGCCCCGATCACTACCGCCGCACCGCGTTCGACATCGGCGAGTGGGGCATCGGGTTCATGACCACCTCGCTCACCCTGGGCTGCGACTGCCTCGGCGAGATCCGGTACCTCGACGCCGTCCTCCACGACAGCCACGGTGCGCCGTTCACGATCGAGAACGCGATCTGTATCCACGAGGAGGACAACGCCGTCCTCTGGAAGCACGTCGACCACGACGGCGCCGAGGTGCGCCGGATGCGGCGGCTGACGGTGTCGACGCACGTGACGGTCGCGAATTACGAGTACCTCGTCTACTGGCGGTTCTACCAGGACGGCAACATCGAGTGCGAGGTCCGTGCCACCGGGATCATGGTGGTGAGCCACTTTCCGGAAGGCGGTGAGCACCCGAGCGGGACGCTGGTCGACACCCGCACGTACGCGCCGTTCCACCAGCACTTCCTGGTCGCGCGGCTCGATCTCGACATCGACGGCACCGAGAACACGGTGTACGCGACCGAGACCGAGATCGTCCCGATGGGCCCGGACAATCCCCTCGGGCTCGCGCTGCGCCAGAAGAACACCCCGCTGCGCACCGAACTCGAGGGCAGGCAGGATTTCGACTGGCAGAGCCAGCGCGCGTGGAAGGTCGTCAACGACAACACGACCACCGGACTCGGCACCGCCCCCGCCTACAAACTCGTTCCCGGCGGCGCGATCCCGTCGATGTTCGACCCGGCGTCACCGATCTTCCAGCGCACCGGCGCGATCGGCCACACCGTCTGGGTGACGCCCAACTCCCCCGACGAACGCTGGCCCGCCGGGGAATTCGTGAACCAGAGCAAGGTCGATCACGGACTTACCGAGTGGACCGCGGCCGACCGGCCGATCGAGAACACCGACGTGGTGCTCTGGTACACGTTCGGGATCCACCACATTCCGCGGCCGGAGGACTGGCCGATCATGCCGGTGGACACCGTGTCCTTCTGGCTGAAGCCGGCCGGATTCTTCGACCGCAACCCCGCCCTCGACGTCGCCCCCATCCCGGAGGCGTGCGATCACCACCATCCCCACCACGAGGACTCCGATGACTGATTTCGAACGGCTCCGCGCCACCCTGCCCACCGGTCTG
>NZ_JBHUSF010000357.1:0-8907 GCF_042673295.1 Rhodococcus sp. NPDC057014 | reverse complement strand
CTCGCATCCACCCCGGTACGGCCGGAGGCCGGAGTTCGTTGCAGATACGCAGGTCGCGCCTCGTCAGAGATCGAGTCCGCGTCCGATGATTTCCTTCATGATCTCGGTGGTCCCGCCGTAGATGGTCTGAACCCGAGAATCCATGTACGCCTTCGCGATCGGATACTCCTTCATGTACCCGTAGCCGCCGTGCAGCTGCAGGCACCGGTCGATCAGCCGGACCTGCGCCTCGGTGGTCCACCACTTGGCCATCGCCGCTTCCTGCACCGACAGCTTCTCGTCGTTGAGCAGCTCGATGAACTTGTCGACGAGTACGCGGACGGCCGTCGACTCCGTGGCGAGTTCGGCGAGCACGAAGCGCGTGTTCTGGAAGCTGCCGATCGACTTTCCGAAGGCCTTCCGGTCGCGGCAGTACTGGATCGTCATGTCCAGCGCCGATTCCATTGCGGCGGCGGCCACCACGGCGATCGACAGCCGTTCCTGCGGGAGGTTCTTCATCAGGTAGAGGAATCCCATGCCCTCCTCACCGAGAAGGTTGGCGGCGGGGACGCGAACGTCGGTGAAGCTCAACTCCGCGGTGTCCTGCGCCTTCATTCCGATCTTGTCGAGGTTGCGGCCGCGTTCGAAGCCCGGCATGTCCCGTTCGACCACCAGGAGGCTGAATCCCTGCGCCCCCTTGTCGGGATCGGTACACGCGACGACGATCACGAGGTCGGCGTTGATGCCGTTGGTGATGAACGTCTTGGAACCGTTGAGGACCCAGTCGTCGCCGTCGCGCACGGCGCGTGTCTTGATGCCCTGCAGGTCGCTGCCGGTCCCCGGCTCGGTCATCGCGATCGCCGTGATCAGCTCACCCGACGCGAAGCCGGGCAGCCACCGCTGCTTCTGCTCCTCGTTGCTCAGGTCGAGCAGATACGGTGCGACGACATCGTTGTGCAGGGTGAAGCCGATGCCGCTGTAGCCACCTCGGGTCGTCTCCTCGGTGATGATCGCGTTGTACCGGAAGTCGCGCACGCCACCGCCGCCGAACTCCTCCGGCACGGCCATGCCGAGGAAACCCTGTTTTCCGGCCTCGACCCACAGGCTGCGGTCGACGATGTTCTGCTCTTCCCACTTGGCGTGGTTCGGCTCGGCGTGCTGTGCGAGAAACTTGCGGTACGACTCCCGGAACAGTTCGTGCTCCGGTTCGAACAGGGTGCGCTCCACGCCGACTCCTCGTATCAACTGTCTGTTACGTCTCGTTCGAGATACGTCTCGTTCGACGGTAGAGGCGAGAACCTACAGGGTGAATGACCCAGGTGATCGGGATTCGTGACCCATCCGGTCACCGGGGTCAGGGCCTGCGGAACCGCGCGAGCCAGCGCATCACCGGGTAGGCGACGAGGATGCCCACCGAACCCCACGCGATGCCGCCCAGTTCCACCGATCCGATCGTCAGAGTCAGGTCGCCGATGCCGGCGACGAGCGCCGCGGCGACCACGGTGAGGTTCACGGGATCGGTGAAGTCGACGTCGGCGTCCATCCAGATGCGGACACCGAGGACGCCGATCAGCCCGTACAGCACGAGGGTGGCGCCGCCGATGACACCGTTCGGCACCGTGAACACGAGGGCCCCGAACTTCGGCGAGAACGCGAGAACCACGGCCGTGGCGGCGGCAACCCAGTAGGCAGCGGTGGAGTACACCCGCGTCGCGGCCATGACGCCGATGTTCTCGGCGTAGGTGGTGGTTCCGGAACCACCACCGAATCCGGCGACGGTGGTGGCCAGTCCGTCCGCGACGAGGGCGTCGCCGGCGACGTCGTCGAGGGAACGACCCGTCATGGCCGACACCGCCTTGACGTGGCCGACGTTCTCGGCGATCAGGACGATCACCACCGGCAGGGTCAGCGCGATGACGGACCATTCGAACGTCGGTCCCCGCAGTTCGGGCACACCGAACCAGGCCGCGTCCCGCAACGCCGTCACCCGCTCCTCCGCGAGACCGCCGATCACGGCGGCGAACACCCAGCCGACGACGACGCCGACGAGGATGCCGAGGCGGCCCAGCAACCCCGGGCCGAGGACGGTCACGAGCAGGATCGCGAGCAGGGTGACCCCGGCGATCAGCGGTTGCGACTCGAACGAATCCACCGCGGTGGGTGCGAGATTGAGCCCGATCAGCGCCACCACCGCGCCCGTGACGACGGGCGGCATCACCGCGTCGATGACCCGCGACCCGGCCAGCTTCACCGCGACACCGATGACGAGCAGCAGCAGTCCCGCGGCCGCGACACCACCGAGTTGCGCTGCGGGACCGGAACTCTGCGACGCCGTCAGCGGCGCGATGAATGCGAACGACGACCCCAGATAGCTCGGGATTCGACCGCGGGTGATGAGCAGGAACAGAACCGTCCCGATACCCGAGAACAGCAGCGTCGTGGTGACCGGGAACCCGGTGATCGTCGGCACCAGGAGGGTGGCGCCGAACATCGCGATGACGTGCTGCATCCCGATTCCGACCGTGCGCGGCCAGGTGAGGCGCTCGCCGGGAGCGACCACCTCGCCCTCGCCGATCCGCCTGCCGTCGCCGTGCAGTGTCCACCCGAACGCGCGCGTGGTAGAAGACGGGCCGTCAGCGCCGCCGACCGGACCGTCGGGGGTGTCGGGTGCGCCGGTTTCTCGTTTCGTCACAGTTGGCCAATCGTAGGCACGATCTGCGAGTGTCGCGCCCTCGGGACCGGATCCGGACGACAATCGTGACCGGAAACCGGGACTACGCGCCCAGCACCCGCACCGCCGCGGCTCGTGCCTCCGCGGGATCGCTCGTGGCGAGCACGTCCTCGGCGGCCCGGCGGCAGTCGTCCAGCGTGACCGATCCCACCTTCGCCCCCACACCGGACACGGCAGCACCGGCGCAGGACAGCGACGTGACACCGAGTCCGATCAGGACGCAGGCGAGCAGCGGATCGGCGGCGGCCTCGCCGCAGACACCGACCGGATTGCCCGCCGCGACGCCGGCCGCGGCCGTGCGCGCGACGAGCGCGAGAACGGCGGGCTGCCAGGGATCGGTGAGCGACGCCAGGTCGGACGACATCCGGTCGGCGGCCATCGTGTACTGCGCGAGGTCGTTCGTGCCGATGGACAGGAAGTCGACGTGACGCAGAAGGCGGTCGGCCAGCAACGCCGCGGCAGGCACCTCGACCATCACCCCGGGCACGAGACCGCGGGCGCGGACCTCGGCCGCGAAGGATTCGGCCTCGGCGGGAGTCGAAATCATCGGCGCCATCACCCACGGCTGCGACTGCGTCTGCTTCGCCGCGGCGGCGACGGCGTCGAGTTGCCTGCTGAGGATGCCCGGGTTCTGTTCGGCGATGCGGATGCCGCGGACCCCGAGCGCGGGGTTCGCCTCGTCGGCGTGATTGGCGAAGCGCAGCGGCTTGTCCGACCCCGCGTCGAGGGTCCGGATCACCACTTTCCGGCCCGCGAACGCGTCGAGCACCTCGCCGTAGATCTCGGCCTGCTCGTCGACGCCGGGCTCGGAATCGCGGTCCAGGAAGCACAACTCGGTGCGGAACAGTCCGACGCCCTCGGCGGCGGTCCCGGACGCCGACCGCGCCCCGGCCCCGTCCTGCACGTTGGCCAGAATCGAGACGGCGTGCCCGTCGCTGGTGCGGCCCGGCCCTTCCCAGGACTGGATGCGGAGCCGCTCGGCGCGCCCGTGCTCCACGGCGGCGCGGGCCTCGATGGGGTCCGGTTCCATCACGAGTTCGCCCGCCGAGCCGTCGAGGAGCACGGGCGTGCCCGAGACGACGGATTCGAGATCACGCACCGCGACGACACACGGGATGCCCAGCTGCCGCGAGATGATCGCGGTGTGGCTCGTCGGGCCGCCGAGAACGGTCACGAGTCCGACGATCAGCTCCGGATCGAGACCGGCGGTGTCGGCGGGCGCGAGGTCCTGGGCGCAGAGGATCGACGGGGTCGTGGGCACGGGGATGCCCGGCTCGGGCAGGCCGAGGAGTTCGGAGACGACGCGGTCGCGGATGTCACGCAGGTCGGTCACGCGTTCGGCCATCAGCCCACCCATCTTGGTGAACAGGGTGACGAACTGCTCGGTGGCCTCCGCTGCCGCCTCCCCGGCCGGGGTTCCGCCGGCGATCAGCTTCTGCGCCGCACCGAGCCAGCCGCGGTCTGCGGCCATCGCCGCGTTCGCCTGCAGCACCTCGGCCGCGGCGCCGGAGACGCTCGCCGCGCGGTCGCGGAGTCGCTGCGACACCACGGCTGCCGCCTCCTCGAAGCGGACCTTCTCCGCGTCGCGCGACGCCTCGTCGATCCGGGCGGATCCGGGTGCGACCTCCGGCCGCGGGGCCGGCCAGATCACCGGCGCGTAGGCAATGCCCGGTACCACCGGCGTACCTCGCACGATTTCACGGTCTTCGGTCATCGGGTCCTCCTGGCCGGCTCGTTCTGTCGTCACACAGTCGGAAATGCGAATCGACTATGTGACGGAGATTACTCTCAACTCTTGACATGTCAACACACTCGGGCGTAAAACAACATGACACAACATTTCGTGTGATGCAGACCATAACGGATCTCGTCACCGAACACTTCATCGACGAGAACAGGAACGGGGTCACGGTGTATCCGGAAGAACGCCAGCAAGCGGTCACCACGCTGATCTCGCAGCGGGGGCGCATGTCGGTCGCCGACCTCTCCGACACATTCGGCGTCACCACCGAGACCGTGCGCCGCGACCTCGCGCTGCTCGAGCGCCTCGGCCACATCCGTCGCGTGCACGGCGGCGCGGTGCCCGCGAGTTCCCTCACCGTCACCGAACCCGGCATGACGGAGCGCGATCACACCCGCGCCGAGCAGAAGGACCGGATCGCCAAGCGCGCCGCCGCCTACCTGCCGCCGTCCGGTGGCAGCGTGCTGTTCGACGCGGGAACCACCACCGGGCGCATCATCCCGGAACTGCCGTCCGATCTGGACCTCACCGTGATCACCAACTCGGTGCCGATCGCGGCCCGGCTCGCCGGACTCAATTCGGTGACCCTCCACATGCTCGGCGGCCGCGTTCGCGGGATCACGCAGGCCGCCGTCGGAGAGGAGGCGCTGCGCATCCTCGATGTCCTCCGCGTCGACGTCGCGTTCATCGGCACCAATGCGCTCAGCGTCGGCCACGGTCTGTCCACACCGGACACCGAGGAGGCCGCCGTGAAGCGTGCGATGGTCCGCTGCGCCAACCACGTCGTCGTGGTCGCCGACTCGTCGAAGGTCGGCCGTGAGCACCTCGTGAGCTTCGCCCCTATCCACAGCGTCGACATCCTCGTCACCGACGCCGACATCACGCCCGCAGACCGAGCCCACTTCCACGACCAGGGAATCGAGGTGGTGATCGCATGATCGTCACGCTGACCGCCAATCCGAGCATCGACCGCACCGTCAACCTGCTCGGGCGCCTCGAACGGGGAACCGTCCTGCGCGCAGCCGCGACCCACAACGACCCGGGAGGCAAGGGCGTCAACGTCGCCCGCGCGCTCACGTCCGCCGGTGTCGACGCTGTCGCGGTGCTGCCCGGCAACGACGGCGACCCGCTGCTCACAGCCCTGTCCGAGCACGGGATCGAGCACGTGACCGTCGCGACGTCCGGTTCGGCACGCACCAACATCACGATCACCGAACCCGACGGCACCACCACCAAGATCAACGAACCCGGTGTCACGATGTCGGCCCGGTCCCTCGCCGACCTGCAGTCGGAGATCATCGAACGCGGGTCCCGGGCCGAATGGGTGGTGCTGTCCGGCTCCCTTCCGCCGGGCATCCCGGCCGACTGGTACGCCACGCTCGTCGAGGCGCTGCGTTCGGCATCGTGCCGGGTGGCCGTCGACACGTCGGACGCCCCGCTGCTGGCACTCGCGGACCGGTTCCCGGCAGCCTGCCCCGACCTCGTGAAGCCGAACAGCGAGGAACTCGCGCAACTCACCGGCGCCGACGGGCGCCTGCTCGAGGATTCCGCGCTGCGGGGAGACCCGACGGCCACCGCCCACGCGGGCAGGCAACTCGTGGACCGTGGGGTCGAAGCCGTCCTCGCCACGCTCGGCGCCGCGGGCGCCGTGCTCGTGACCGAGGCCGGCGCCTGGTGGGCGACGCCACCGCCGATCGTCGCCCGCAGCACCGTCGGCGCCGGCGACTCCTCACTGGCGGGCTACCTGGCAGCGCACCTGTCCGGCGCATCGCCTGCGGACTGCCTCCGATCCGCCGTCGCCTACGGCAGCGCGGCGGCCGCCCTCCCGGGCACCACCCTGCCGACCCCCGAACACGTCGACCTCGACGCCGTCACCGTCACCGCCCTCAGCTCCCCCGCCCCCGATCCGGCCTGAACCAGAAGGAAACACCATGTCTCACTCGACACCCGACCGCGATTCGGGGCCGCAGATCATCAGCGAAGATCTGATCTCCCTGGACACCGACCTCGGAGCCTCCAAGGAGGACGTGATCTCCGCGCTCTCCCAGCGTCTGGCGGACGCCGGTCGCGCCACCGAGGCGGACTCGCTCCGCGACGCCGCGCTCGCGCGCGAATCGCAATCGGCGACAGGACTTCCCGGCGGGATCGCGATCCCGCACTGCCGCTCGGAGGCTGTCGTCGCGGCGTCCCTCGGATTCGCCCGGCTCGCCCCGAAGGTCGACTTCGGCGCCCCCGACGGACCCGCCGATCTGGTGTTCCTCATCGCCGCGCCCGAGGGTGCGGGCGCGGAGCACATGAAGCTGCTGTCCTCGCTCGCCCGGGCGCTGGTGCGTCCGGCCTTCGTCGGGTCGCTGCGTGATGCGACGACCCCCGCCGAAATCGTCACCCTGGTCAACGACGTCCTGGCACCCGCGCCCGCAGCCGCACCTGCTGCCGCGACGGCCGCTGCAGCACCCGCCGCCGCTGCGGCCCCGGCTGCTGCCCCGGCTCCGGCCACGACACCCGAACCGGTCGCCCCGGAGAAGGAACCGGAGCCCGAGGCGGGACCGAAGCACATCGTCGCGGTCACGGCCTGCCCGACGGGCATCGCCCACACCTACATGGCCGCCGACTCCCTCGTCGCCGCCGGCGAACGCGCAGGCGTCGTCGTCCACGTGGAGACGCAGGGGTCGAGCGGCAGCACACCGCTGGCAGCCGGCCTGATCGCCGGCGCATCCGCCGTCATCTTCGCCACCGACGTCGGCGTGAAGGGCAAGGAGCGTTTCGCGGGCAAGCCGGTGGTGGCGTCGGGCGTCAAGCGCGCGATCAACGAGCCCGACACCATGATCACCGAGGCACTGCGCGCGGGGATGAACCCGTCCGCGGCGACCGTGGACGCGGGGAGCGCGGGCAGCACCGCGGACGAGCCTGCCGGATCGGTCGGCTGGGGCACCCACCTGCGTCAGGTGCTGCTCACCGGTGTCAGTTACATGATCCCGTTCGTCGCCGCGGGTGGACTGCTGATCGCCCTCGGATTCCTGCTCGGCGGCTACGAGATCTCCGGTCCCGCGGAGGACATCGTCCTCAACAACTCCCTCGGCCAACTCCCCGACGGCGGCCTGACGACGTACCTGGGCGCCGTGCTGTTCCAGCTGGGTTCGCTGGCGTTCAGCTTCCTCGTCCCCGCACTGGCCGGTTACATCGCCTTCGCGATCGCCGACCGGCCCGGTCTGGCACCGGGCTTCACCGCCGGTGCGGTGGCCGTCTTCGTCGGCGGCGGATTCATCGGAGGCCTCGTCGGCGGTCTGATCGCCGGTGCGGTCGCGCTGTGGATCAGCCGGATCCCGGTGCCCCAGTGGTTGCGCGGCCTGATGCCCGTGGTGATCATCCCGCTGTTCGCGACGCTGATCGTCGGCGCACTCATGTTCCTGGTCCTCGGCCGGCCCCTCGCCGCGATCACGAACGGCCTGACGGACTGGCTCAACGGACTGTCCGGCAGCTCCGTCATCTTCCTCGGCATCATTCTCGGACTGATGATGTGCTTCGACCTCGGCGGCCCGGTCAACAAGGCCGCGTACGCGTTCGCCGTGGCAGGCCTCAACGTCAACGACCCCGCCTCGCTGCGGATCATGGCGGCCGTGATGGCCGCGGGTATGGTCCCGCCGCTGGCGATGGCCCTCGCGTCGACCGTCCTGCGTCCCAGCCTGTTCAGCGAGGCGGAACGGGAGAACGGCAAGGCGGCCTGGCTCCTCGGCTCGGCGTTCATCTCGGAAGGCGCCATCCCGTTCGCCGCCGCCGACCCGCTGCGCGTCATCCCTTCGATGATGGCCGGCGGCGCCGTCACCGGCGCCCTGATCATGGCGTTCGACGTCACCCTCAGCGCGCCGCACGGCGGAATCTTCGTCTTCTTCGCCATCGGCAACCTGCTGTGGTTCCTGGTGTCGCTGGCCGCCGGTGTCGTCGTCGCCTCCCTGTGCGTCGTCGGCGCGAAGGAATTCATCAAGCCCGGCGCGTCCGACGCCGAACTCGACCCCGACGTTGCGACAGTCGCAGCGTAAGAGAAACAGATCGACCCGCACCACCCCCACCGACAGAGGAGAGAGTCCATGCCCAGCACCACAGTCGCCGTCGGTTCGTCCATCGGCCTGCACGCCCGTCCCGCCGCCGTCATCGCCGAAGCGGTAGCCGCCGCCGGTGTGCCAGTCACGCTGGCCGTGGCCGACGGTGAGCCCGTGGACGCCGGTTCCGCACTGCTCATCATGACGCTCGGCGCCACCAAGGGCACCGACGTCACGGTCACCAGCGACGACGCCGACGCCGTCGAGAAGGTCGCGCAGCTCGTGGCGGCCGACCTCGACGCCTGACCGGTACCCGGCCCGTCAGCTGGTGAGCCCCAGCTGACGGCCGGTCCAGTCCATCTCGCGTTCGAGTGCCGCACTCCAGGTGGCGCCCTCATGGCCACCGGGAAGTTCGTAGT
>NZ_JBHUSF010000356.1:0-8967 GCF_042673295.1 Rhodococcus sp. NPDC057014 | reverse complement strand
ACTCACAGGCGCTACGCGCCTACATCGTCGAGGGACTCGTTCTTCGTCTCGCGCATGACGAGCAGCGCGACGAACGTGAGCGCGGCGGCGATCAGCAGGTAGATGCCCACCCAGCCGACGCCGTACGACGTGGCGAGCCAGGTGGCGATGAACGGTGCGACGGCGGCGCCGAGGATGCTGGCGGTGTTGTAGGCGATCCCCGAACCCGTGTAGCGCACGTTGGTCGGGAACAGCTCCGGCAGAACGGCGCTCATCGGCCCGAACGTCAGGCCCATCAACAACATTCCGATTGCCAGGAACGCGAGCATGCGAGCGTTGCCCATGCCGTCCTGGTTCAGCATGACACCGAACGTGAGGCCGAACAGCATGATGAACCCGGTGATCGTGAGCAGCGTGATGCGGCGACCGAAGCGGTCGGCCAGCCACCCCGACACGGGGACCGCGCCGGCGAAGAACAGGACCGCGACCAGCTGCAGCACCAGGAAGTCGGTGTAGTGGAACCCGGCTCCCGTGCCGCCCTGCGCGGGGGTCTTGCCGGTGCCGTAGCTCAGCACCCAGGTGGTCATGATGTAGAAGAGCGTGTAGGTGGCGAGCATGACGAATGTGCCGATGATCAGCTGACGCCAGCTGGTCTTGAACACCTCGGCGATCGGGGTCTTCACCTTTTCGCCGCGCGCGACGGCGCGGGCGAACACGGGCGTCTCCTCCAGCTTGAGCCGCACGTACAGACCGATCATCACCATGATCGCGCTGAGCAGGAACGGGATCCGCCAACCCCAGGTGAGGAACGCGCCGTCCAGGTCGGGGCTGCTGTTGTCGTGGTCGAGGAACAGCGTGATGATCAGGAACAGACCGTTGGCGAGGAAGAAACCGATCGGCGCGCCCAGCTGCGGCCACATGGCCGCCCACGCCCGCTTGCCCTTCTGCGCGGTCTCGGTCGCGAGCAGTGCCGCGCCGCTCCACTCACCGCCCAGTCCCAGACCCTGACAGAAGCGCATCAACGCCAGCAGCGCGGGCGCGACGATGCCGATCTGGTGGTAGGTCGGCAGCAGACCGATCACGAACGTCGCGATACCCATGGTGAGGAGGGAGCCGACGAGCGTCGTCTTGCGTCCGATGCGGTCGCCGAAGTGGCCGAACAGGATCGACCCGAGCGGCCGCGCGACGAACGCGAGTCCGAACGTGGCGAGGGACGCCAGCAGGGCGGTGGTGCCGTTTCCCTTGGGGAAGAACAGGTGTGGGAACACCGACACGGCCGCGGTGGCATAGATGTAGAAGTCGTAGAACTCGATGGACGTTCCCACCATGCTCGCGACGACGATCCGGCTTCTGGGTACGCCGGCGACGGTGGCCCCGCCGTCCGGATCTGGCTTCGACGTATCGACGGCACTGCTCACTCGACTTACTCCTGCACGATGCTATTTCAACTATTGGGACGACAGTCCATTCCTTAGGAATTGAACACCTCGTGTCTTTCGCTTGGCAAATTGGATAAGCTCTCCTCGGTGCGCCGGGAAGTCTGGTCGGCAGAGCATTTGCCGTACCCCGACCACATCGAAAGCGAGCGACCCCGGTGACCCAGCCCCTCCGCTCTGAACTCTCCCGCTACCTCCGCACCGAGACGGTCGGCGGTTCGATCCTGCTCGCCGCCGCCGCGGTCGCCCTCCTGTGGGCGAACTCGCCCGTCTCGGATTCCTACTTCGCGTTGCGCGACCGGCAGATCGGCCCGGAGGCGCTCCACCTGAACCTGACGGTCGGGACGTGGGCGCAGGACGGGCTGCTGGCGGTCTTCTTCTTCGTCGCCGGCCTGGAACTGAAACGGGAACTGGTGGTCGGCGAACTCGCCGACCGCAAACGCGCGCTGCTCCCGATCATCGCGGCCTGCGGCGGCGTGGTGGTGCCCGCGATCATCGCCGCGACGATCGGCGCCGGAACACCCGGCATGGACCGGGGTTGGGCCATCCCCGTCGCCACCGACATCGCATTCGCACTGGGCGTGCTGGCGCTGACCGGGTCCCGCATCCCGGCGAGCGCGCGCGTGTTCCTGCTCAGCCTGGCCGTCGTCGACGATCTTCTCGCGATCGTGCTCATCGCCGTCCTGTTCACCAGTTCGATCGCCCTGCTGTGGCTGCTGGGCGCCGCCGTGTGCCTTGCCGTCTACGCGATCGCCCAGCACCGGCGCATCACCACCCCACTGCTCTACGTTCCGCTCGCACTGTTCGCCTGGTACTGCATGCACCAAGCCGGAATCCACGCCACGCTGGCCGGCGTCGCTCTCGGCCTCCTCACCCGGGTGCGGCGCGACCCCGGCGAACGCGAATCCCCCGCGTCCCGCCTCGAGCACCGCATCCAGCCGCTGTCGTCGGGATTCTGTGTTCCGGTGTTCGCCCTGTTCGCGTCCGGGGTCGCCCTCAGCAGCGAACTCCTCGGGCAACTGTTCACCAACCCCATCTCGCAGTCCGTGATCGCCGGCCTCCTCGTCGGCAAGACCGTCGGCATCTTCGGCGTCTCCTGGCTCGCGATCCGCCTGGGTATCGCCAAGAAACCGCGAGCACTGGGGTTCCGGGACATGTTTGCCCTCTCAGTGCTCGGTGCGATCGGGTTCACCGTTAGCCTTCTCGTAGCGGATCTCGCGCTTGCGGGAATCGGTGACGGCAGCGCGGCCGAAATAGCTAAGGTCGCGGTGCTCGTGACATCGTTGACAGCGTCGCTGATCGGATCAGCGTTACTGTGGCGACGCGGTCGGGCCCATGCGGCCCGGCAGGATGACTCGGACGTGCAAGAGCTACCTGGAGGGGTCGACAAGTGAGCAACACTCACGGCAAGGGAGACAGCCCGCGTTATACGGGAGACGGGGTGCCGAACACGGTGTCGTCGATCCCGCTCACGGACGTGGACGCTCAGACACCCGGCGAGGCGAGCCTCGGCACGCTGGTCAAGCATGCGACCGCGCAGGTGTCCACCCTGGTCCGCGCCGAGGTCGAACTCGCGAAGGCCGAGGTCACCGGTGAGGTCAAGAAGGGCCTGCAGGGCAGCCTGTTCTTCATCCTCGCGTTCACCGTGCTCCTGTTCAGCTCGTTCTTCTTCTTCTTCTTCCTCGCCGAACTCCTCGACGTGTGGATCGCCCGCTGGCTGGCGTTCCTGATCGTGTTCCTGATCATGGTCGTGGTGACGGCGATCCTCGCACTGCTCGGCTATCTGCGAGTACGCAAACTCCGCGCACCCGAGAAGACCATCGACTCCCTCAAGCAGGCCAAGACCGTGCTGCCCACGTCGTACTCGGATGCGGAAGCCCATCTCGCATCGTCCACCGGACGTCACGCGCGGTAACTCGCTCCTGTGGCACCACCCGATCCGTCCACCGTCCGTTTCGACGGCCCCTGGATTCATCGCGACATCCACGCCAACGGAATCCGATTCCACACCGTCGAGGTCGGCGCATCCGCACCGGATGCGCCGCTCGTCGTCCTGCTGCACGGGTTCGCGGACTTCTGGTGGTCGTGGCGCCACCAGCTGACCGCACTCTCCGAGCAGGGGTACCGGGCCGTCGCCGTCGACCTCCGCGGATACGGCGATTCCGACAAACCGCCGCGGGGCTACGACGGGTGGACGCTGGCCGGCGACATCGCCGGCCTGATCCGGGCGATGGGCTACGGCGAGGCCACACTGGTCGGGCACGCCGACGGCGGCCTCGTCTGCTGGGCCACGGCGGTGCTCCACGCTCGACTCGTCCGGTCGATCGCACTGGTCAGCTCACCGCATCCCCTCGCGCTCAAGCAGGCCGTCCTCCACGACCGCTACCAGCGCAAAGCCCTGCTGCCTTCGTTCGTCGCCTGCCAGGTGCCGTGGCGTCCCGAACGTCGCCTCACCCGGGACGGCGGGTCGGAGGTCGAGCGGTTGATCCGCGAACGCTCCGGACCCGGCTGGACGGAGAATCCGGAATTCGACGTCGTGGTGTCACGGATGCGGTCGGCGATCCAGATCCCCGGCACCGCGCACTGCACGCTGGAATACCAGCGGTGGGCGTTCCGCAGCCAGTTCCGCCCGGACGGCAGCCGGTTCATGGCGTCGATGGATCAGACGCTGCGGATCCCCGTCCTGCACCTCCACGGCGACCTCGACCCCTACGTGCTCGCGGACACCGTACGCCGCAGCCACCGCTTCGCACCCACCCAGCAGTTGCAGACCGTCACCGGGGTCGGCCACTACGCACACTGGGAAGCCCCCGACCGCGTCAACGCCGCCCTGCTCGACCTCGTCGCGCCCCGCACGGTCTGACCGTCAGAGGATGCACGCCCCGGTGTCCACGGCGACCGACGCCCCGGACGCCGCCTGCAACTGACGCGACACCTCGGCGGCGGTGAGCACGAACCCGGTGTCGCTGTTGTCGACGGCGGCGCCGAACACAACCCCGAGCACCCGGCCGTCGCTGTCGACGAGCGGCCCGCCCGAATTGCCCTGCCGGATGGAACCGCGGACCGTGTACACCTCACGCTGAACGGTGCCCGCCCGGTAGATGTCGGGACCGCTGAGGTCCAGGATCTCCCGGACCCGCGCGGCGCTGGCCGTGTACGGCCCGCCGCCGGGGTAGCCGAGCACCAGCGCGTTGTCGCCGGTCTGCGCAGGTGCGGGCGCGAAGTCCAGGACGGGAGCGTCCAGTCCGGGCACCTCGAGGACCGCGACGTCGGCGGACGGGTCGAACAGCACGACCTCGGCGTCCATCGGCCCGTTCGCGGTGTCGACGACGATGCCCGCCGTTCCCGCGACCACGTGCGCGTTGGTCATCACCCGGTCGGGTGCGACGACGAACCCGGACCCCTCCAGCGCCCGCTGGCAACTCGGGGCCACACCCCGGATCCTCAGCACACTCGACTGCAGCGAGGACGCGACGGGACTCTCCAGAACGCTGGCGTCCGGCGGGTCGACGGTCGTGATGGGGGTGCGCCCGAACGGCCCGATCACGTCGGGCAGCCCGGACGTGTCGAGCAGGGCGGTGAACTCGGTGGGCAGTTGCCGCATCCAGGCGGGTGCGATGTTGTCGACCGTCTCGAGGACGGTCGACCCGCGCACCGCCGCCGCCAGCTGCGGCTGGGACGAGGACGTGAGCGGGATCGCCAGCAGCCATGCCGCGACGAACACCGCGACGGCCTGCACGCAGGCGCCGATCACGCTGTCGACGGACCGAGCGACCGGACTGTGCATGCTTCCCCGCGCGGCCCGGCCGAGGACCATGCCGGCAACCTCGCCGACGATCACCAGCACCACGATCAGGGCGATGCCGACCAGCACCCGACCGCGGCCCTCGTCCACGTGCACCAGTACGTGCGGCGCGATCAGGATGCCCGCGACCGCGCCCAGCACGACGCCGATGAAGGCGAGCACCGACGCCACGGCGCCCTGACGCCAGCCCGACGTCGCCGCGACGAAGGCGATCAGGACGATGGCGAGGTCGATCCACTGCGACCCGGTCATCGCTCGGCCGCCGGGCGGCCGTGACCGTGGATCAGGTGGTCGTCGTCCAGGTCGTTGTCGAGTTCGGCGAGGACCGTGTCGAGGTCGCGGATGTCGCGGCGGTCCCACTCCTGTTCCCAGCCGGAGACGGCGAACAGGGCGGCGAGGATGCCGGCGGTGAAACCCCACACGAGCATGCCGTCGGCGGCGAATGCGGGGCCCTGGTACCCGGCCGGGTGCCGCACCTGGAACCGGTTCCGCGGATCGATCAGGGTGTGCACGGGAACCCGGGCGACACGTTCGGCCTCCGCGGGATCGACCACGCCGACCGCGCTGGGCGTCTCCCAGTACGCGAGGACGGGGGTGACGTCGAACCCGGACGGCGGGATGAAGATCTCCTCGAGCACGGCCAGCGGGCGGACACCGGACGGGTCGAGTCCCGTCTCCTCCTGGGCCTCCCGCAACGCGGTGGCGATGGGTCCCTCGTCGCCGGGGTCGCTGGCACCGCCGGGAAAGGCCACCTGACCACTGTGCTGACGCATCGTGGACGCACGCTGGGTGAGCAGGACGTCGGCGCCGGCGGGCAGGCCGCCCGACATCAGCGGGTCCGCCTCGACCGGACCGCCGAACAGCACGAGCACCGCCGCGTCCCGGGTGGTCGTGCCGGTGGGCGCGCGCCGATCGAGAACGGGGTTGATCCGGTGCGGGTCGGCCGGCGTCCGGTGCACGACCCGTCGCAGCCAGGGCGGAACGGCACCGCCGTCCACGGGAGACGTCATGCCGCCACCCCCAGGTTCTGTTCGACGGCGTCCGCGATCTCGTCGACGCTGCGGAACGGCTGCGGCAGGACCTTCGCCACGGTGCCGTCCGGCCGGATCAGCACCGAGACCGGGAGGACGGGAGGGGCCCCGACCGCGACGCGGACGCGACCGTCGCCGTCCTGCACACCGGGCAGGGTGACGGAGTAATCGATGAGCCTCGACAGCGCGCTGGACTCGTTGGGATCGGTGTGCACCGTAAGCACGGTAACCGCGTCGCCCGCACGATCCGAAAACTGCTGCATATAGGGCAGCTCCTCGGCGCAGGGGCCACACCAGTACGCCCACAGGTTCAGCAGCGCCGGTTTACCACCGAGCGCGGCCGCCAGATCCACCCGACTGCCGTCACCCACGCATTCCACCGTGATGCCGGACAGCACCGGATCAGCCGACGGCCCGGACGCGGTCACCGGGGCGGGGCACGGGGCCAGGCCCGCCTGCGCCCTCAGAGCCGCGAGCGCGTCGGGATCGGCGCTCACCGACGTCGGGGTGGGGCCGCCCGCACCGAACCGGTCCTGGTACGACGTCTCCGCGTCGTCGCCCCGCGGCCAGATCGCGACCACGAGAGCCACCACGACCACGAGGGCGGCCAGACTCCACCGCGCTGCACTAGACACTCGTCTCTACCCTCACCTGCCGGCCAGACGCAGCAGATGCTCCGTCTCCGGTCCACGAACAAGTCCGGCGGCGACGTCGGGGTCGACCGGGCCGAGGCCGTACGACGGACAGTCACCTGCGAGCACACACACCCCGCACGCGGGCTTGCGGGCGTGGCAGACGCGCCTTCCGTGGAAGATCACCCGGTGCGAGAGCAGCGTCCACTCCTTGCGCTCGATCAGGGCGCCGATGGCGTGCTCGACCTTGACCGGATCTTCCTCCTCGGTCCACTTCCACCGCCGCACGAGCCGCCCGAAGTGGGTGTCGACCGTGATTCCCGGCACATCGAACGCGTTGCCGAGGATCACGTTGGCCGTCTTCCGGCCGATCCCGGGGAGCGTCACGAGATCCTTCAGATTGCCGGGGACCTCGCCGTCGAAACGCTCGAGCAGCGCCTGCCCGAGTCCGATCAGAGAGTTCGTCTTGTTTCGGTAGAAACCCGTGGACCGGATGTACTCCTCGAGTTCGGTGCGTTCGGCCTCCGCGTACGCCTTCGCGTCGGGGTAGCGGGCGAACAGCGCCGGCGTCACCATGTTCACCCGCACGTCAGTGCACTGCGCGGACAGGATCGTCGCGACGGCGAGGTCCAGGGGCGTGGTGAAGTCGAGTTCGCAATAGACGTGCGGGAAGGCCTCGGCGAGCCTGCGGTTCATCCGCCGGGCGCGCCGGACGAGTCCGAGCCGGGTTTCTTCCTGCTTCGCGGCCCGCGAACGGGTGCGTCCACGCACTTCGGAGCCGTCGCTGGGGGTCGCATGCACGGGATCAACTCTACGGACACCCGACCGATCCGAATTGCCGCTGTGTCGCTTCTGAGACATTTGCAGTGTTTACTTCCCGGTATGCAAGGTCTCGCTGTGGTCCTCTTCCCAGTGCTGCTGATGCTGTTTGCGCTGGCAATGGAGCGGGTGGAGTTCAGACTCCGCCGGCTCACGGTTCGTCAGCAAGAGGTGGAAGAGTTCCTCGACCAGGCAAGTCACGACGAAGTGGCCACCCTGGCCCACGAAGGTTTCCCCCACGCATTGGCACGCTTCCATCGACGTCGCAAGGGGCGGTCGGGCTTCGAATCCGACGACGCCGACATCACCGAAGTGAGCTCGCGGCGCGCCAGCTGACCCCTGCGAAACCCCGGAAGGACGCACCACCGGACGCATCACCCGGTTAACTTTTGCGACTTCCGTGGTATCGGTCACTCAGACCGAGCCGTCTCAACGTAGACTTCAGAGCCGTACCTGTTGCACAGCGACACGCCGCGGATCACCGGGGCATCGTCGACATGCAGCAAATCGCGCACAATATGCATACAGACGAACAATATTCCCAAGGAGCGCACGTGGACGACGTCCTGGCAAGAGCCGGCATCTTCCAAGGAGTCGAGCCCTCAGCGGTAGCGGCGCTGACCAAGCAGCTGCAGCCTGTCGACTTCCCCCGCGGACATGTCATCTTCAACGAAGGTGAGCCCGGTGACCGCCTGTACATCATCGTTTCCGGCAAGGTGAAGATCGGCCGCCGCTCGCCGGACGGCCGTGAGAACCTGCTGACGATCATGGGCCCGTCCGACATGTTCGGTGAGCTGTCCATCTTCGACCCGGGTCCGCGTACCTCCACCGCGACCACAGTCACCGAGGTCCGCGCGGTCAGCATGGACCGCGAAGCGCTCAAGGCGTGGATCGACCACCGCCCCGAGATCGCCGAACAGCTGCTGCGGGTTCTCGCGCGCCGTCTGCGTCGTACCAACAACAACCTGGCCGACCTCATCTTCACGGACGTCCCCGGTCGTGTCGCCAAGGCGCTGCTGCAGCTCGCACAGCGGTTCGGCACCCAGGAGGCGGGCTCACTGCGCGTCACCCACGACCTCACGCAGGAAGAGATCGCCCAGCTCGTCGGCGCGTCCCGCGAGACCGTCAACAAGGCGCTCGCCGACTTCGCGCACCGCGGATGGTTGCGCCTCGAAGGCAAGAGCGTGCTGATCTCCGACTCCGAGCGCCTGGCGCGTCGCGCGCGGTAGTCCTCGCATCGACGACGTCGGCCACCCCCTCACGGC
>NZ_JBHUSF010000355.1:0-9008 GCF_042673295.1 Rhodococcus sp. NPDC057014 | reverse complement strand
CCCGGGCCTCGGCGAGCAGACCCCGCCCGGCGAGTTTCTCGGCGACGGCCTTGGCGGCCGCGTCGTCGGCGTCGCACACGAGGACGCGGGCGCCCTCCTCGGCGAACCGGCTGCTGATCGCGGCACCGATGCCGCCGCCGGCGCCGGTGACGATCGCGACGTGGTCGTCGAATCTGCGAATGGTCTGGGTTGGGCTCATGGTCTGGCTGCTCCCGTTCGGTCGGAGTGTCGGGGGTGGTGCGGTCAGAACCGGACGGCGTCGATGAACTTGTTCAGCTCTTCGTTGTCGGACCTGGTGAACGCGAGTTCCGGTGTGGTGTTCACGGCGATCTCGCCGTCCTGGAAGAACACCAGGCGGTCGGCCGCCTTCGACGCGAAGGCCATGTCGTGGGTGACCAGTGCGATGGCGATACCCTCCTCGGCCTTCAGACGCCGCAGCACCTCGAGCACCTCGGCGGCCACCGGCGGGTCGAGCGCCGACGTGATCTCGTCGCACAGCAGCAGTCGCGGCTTCATCATCAACGCACGAGCGATGGCGACGCGCTGGCGTTCACCGCCGGACAGCTGGGTGCACCGGCTCAGGATGTGCTGCTTCATCCCGACCTCCGCAAGCGCGGACTCGGCGCGGTCCCGAGCCTCCGAGGCGGACATGCCGAGCCGTTTGCGGGGCGCGAGGGTGAGGTTGTCGAGGACGTTCATGTGCGGCCAGAGGGTGTACGTCTGGAACACCATGCCGACGTGAAAACTCTTGTCCGCCCACGCCTCGGTGCGCTGCTGGTCCTCGAAGACGCGGACGCCGTCGAAGTCGATGGTTCCCTCGTCGGGCTCGGTGAGACCGGCGAGCGCGCGCAGCATGGTGCTCTTGCCCGATCCGCTCTTGCCGATGATGACGGTGATGTCGCCGGCGTGCATGTCGAAGTCGACGTTGCGCATGATGGTGCGGCCGTGGAAGCTCTTCTGCAGGCCGCGGGCGGAGACGAGGACGCCGCCGACGCCGGTCTGAAACGGTGCGGTGGATTCGAGGGTTTTCATCGCTGGCCTCTGGTTCGGTTCGTGCGATCGGTGGGGGTGCGGTGGTCGGTCGTCATGCCGTCGCCACCCGTCGCCCGGGAATCATGCGGCTGAGGAAGCTCTGGCTGCCCGTTGCGCCGCGTGCCGAGTTCTGCTGCATGCGCCGTTCGAGATTGCTGGTGGCGAGGGAGACCGGGAAGGCGACCGCGAAGTAGATCACCGCGGCGAGAGTGAACACTTCCAGCGAACGGTACGTCTCGGACGAGATCGTGTTGGCGACGAACATCAGGTCGGCCACCGCGATCGTCGACACCAGGGCCGAATCCTTGAAGATGGAGATGTTCAACGACAGGATGACCGGCGTCTGCTGCCGAATGGCCTGGGGAACAATGATGTAGCGCAACTGCTGTAGCCGCGTCAGGCGCAGCATCTTGCCAGCTTCGACCTGCTCGGCGGGCACTGCCTGGAATCCGCTCCGGTAGGCCTCGGCCATGAATGCGGTCAGGTTCGCCGACAGGGCGATTACCGCCGAGGTGAATCCGGAGATCGTCAGGCCGGTGAGGGCGGGAAGTGCGTAGAAGATCCAGAAGAGCTGGACGAGCATCGGGGTGCACCGGAACACCTCGATGTAGGCCTGCGCCGCCCAGCGCACCAGTTCGATCTCGGACATCCGCGCGACCGCGACGGGCACGGCGAGGACCATGCTGATCGCGATGGTGAGGACCGTGAGTTCGAGCGTGACGACCAGGCCGTCGAGCATCAGAGGAAACGCGTCGGCGACGATGGTCCAGTCGAATTCGTAATTCATGGCTGCCGTCCTACTTCTTGACCAGGTCGCCGAGATCGTCGATCTCGTGGTAGTCGACGTCGGCGTAGGCGCGGGCGAGTTGTCCGCTCTCGCGGGCGCGCTCGATGGCGATGTTGATGATCTGCAGCGACCGCGTGTCGGTATCGGCGGGAATCCCGTACGCGGCCGACGCGGAGTAGATCGGCGGGTTCGGCACGACGATCTTCAGGTTAGGATCGGCGAGGGTCTGAGCCTCGGCGGTCGGCAGGTCGGTGAACTCCGCGATCACGCGGCCCGCCTGGACCGCGGAGACCGCGTTGGAGGAGTTGTCCACCGGCATGACGGTCAATCCTGTGTCCTGAACCGCCTTCTCAGGCGCGGAGCCCTGCGTGGTCGCGACGGCGCCCCCGTCGGCCTTGATCTGCTCGGCGGTGGAGTGCGGCGAGTCCGCCTTCACCACGTACACGCCCTGGTACTCGTAGACCGGGTCGGTGAACTGGATGGCCAGCGATCTCTCGACGGTGTAGTCGAGGTTGGCGGCGAAGTCGTAGCGATCGGCCTGCAATCCGGCGACGATGTTCTTCCATTCGGCGGCCACCGGCTTCAGTTCCACCCCGAGTTGATCCGCCAGTTCCTGCAGCGGAATGAGATTCGGTCCCCCGAGCGATCCGTCGGCGCCCTGGACGGTCATCGGCGGTGCCAGCGCCACGCCTACCCGCAGTTCGCCGCGATCCTTGATGTCGTCGATGAACGAGCCCTGCGGACCCCCGACGCCGGCGGACTCCGATCCGCTGCTCAGGCCGGCGCCGACGTAACCGGATGCCGCGGCGACGACGCAGATGCCGGCGACGCCGAGAACTCTCTTGGTGCTTTTTTGCATGACTGCCCTCTTCGTGTGCAGGGTGCAGGCGCCGTGGGGTGCGGCGGCACTGGTCCGAATTCCGAGTTCGGGGAGGCGATTCGAGTGAAGCGCGTGTGTCTCCATCGCTCGGCTGGTGCGGAAGTCGGCGAAAGTGTGATCCACGCCGCATTTCCTCCTACGTAAGATTGTCAAACAATCATACGGAGCGCAAGAGGTCGGGGAAGGTTTTCGAGACTTCGGCCGATCGGCGTCACCCGGACGAAACACAACCATCGTGCACAGAGGAGCCCGCGGGCCGCTGAGCTGGGGATTGTCCGGTCGCGCCTGCGCCGGTGCGCGTCAGGCGCCGGTGTGTAAATTTCGGGTTATCTCGGTGGCCGCGGCCGTCCGAGGGGCTCCGAAGCTCAGTCCGAGCCCTCGGCGGCCGCCATCAGTGCGACGAGCTCTTCGGCGCTGTCGATGGTGTGCGCGACGAAGGCCGCCCGGATCTTGTCGAGGTTGCGCGTGCGAATGGCGTCGACCAGCCGCTCGTGGACCTCGAAGGCACGCTGGGGGTCCGACCGGGTGAACTGGTCCTGCGCGAGCGCGATGGTGATGTGAGCCTCGGTGACCGGCCACAGCTTCAGCAGCAGGTAGTTCTCCGACGCCGCCCAGATACTGCGGTGGAATCGCAGGTGGGCGTCGTGCTGGACGAGCGGGTCGGGGTCGAAGGCGAGCCGCGCGTACTCGCGCCAGCTGTCCATCACCATCTCGAGGCGGCGGCCGGAGCCGTCGGCGAGGATCGCGGTCATCGCCTGCATGTCGATCGCGACGCGCGCCTCGGCGATGTCGAGGAGGGCCTTGGCGTCGAGCGATGCCACCCGCAGGCCGCGGTACGGCTCCTGCACGAGCAGCCCCTCCTGGGCCAGCTGGTTGAGGGCTTCACGAACGGTCGGCCTGCTCACACTCAGCGAAGATGACAGCTGGGCCTCGGTGAGCTTCTCGCCGGGCTTCAGGGCGCCGAGCACGATCGCGCGCTTGATCTCGGCGATGACGCCGTCGCGGCGAGTAGTCGAGGCGACCGGCAGCAGCGCCGAGGCGCTGCTCGGTGCGACTGCCGCCGTGGCCTGTGACTTCGCCATGATCCGCCTTGTCGAGTGGGGACTTCTTGAAACCCATTATGCATATTGCCTGACAATCCCGGACCTGGCACCCATATGGATGCAGGGAAGCCCCGTTCGATCACGGGACGGGCGCCAATTTTCCCCAGCCGTTGACAGCGGGTCGAGGTAGTGCTTAGTGTTGCCCATCACAAGCGCAGATTGTCTGACAAACTGCATCTCACATTTTTCGCGACCCACCGGTTGCATCGAAGCGCCGGTCGGCGCTGTCAGGAGGCTGAAGACATCATGCGAATCGTTGTCGTCGGAGGTGGTGTCGTCGCCTTGGCGAGTGCGTACCGTCTCGCCAAGGCCGGTTGCGAGGTCGTCGTACTGGAAGCCCGGACCGCCGGCTCGGCCGCCACCCACGGGAATGCCGCGAAGATCGCGCTGGCCGAGAGCGGGCCGGTCCCGGCGCCGGGCGTCATCCTGCAGGGACTGCGATGGATGCTCAAGCCCGACAGCCCCCTGTATGTGAAGCCTTCCGTGGCACCGGATTTCCTCAAATTCATGCTCACGATGGCGCGGCACTGTAACGCCCGGGACTTCCGCTTCGGGCTGGAGACGCACCTGCGTCTCGCCTCGGATGCGAACGACCTGCTCGACGAATACACCAAGGACGGCATCGAATTCGAGATGCACAAGGCCGGTGTGCTGCTGGCGTTCGAGACCCGGGAGCGCTACGAGGAGCACTGCGGATCCCTGCCGATCTTCGAGGGCTTCGGCATGCACCCGACCCACCTCGACAGCGACGGCGTCCAGGAAACCGAGCCGGCGCTCAACCACCGGATCAAGCACGGCCTGTTCTTCGCCGACGACCGCCAGCTCGAACCCGACTCCCTCACCCGTGCGCTGGTCAAGCGCTGCGAGGAACTCGGGGTGCAGATCCGGGAGAACACCAAGGTCGGACGCTTCCTGCGCCGGGGCACCACCGTGACCGGTGTCGTCACCGACACGGGCGAGCAGATCGACGGCGACGCGCTGCTGCTCGCGGCCGGCGTGTGGAGTGGCCCGCTGTCGAAGGAACTCGGCGCCCCGATGCCGATCCGTCCGGGCAAGGGCTACAGCGTCGACTACAGTCCGGCACCGATCACGCTGAACACCTCGCTGACGCTCGAGGACGCCCGCGTGGCGGTCACCCCACTCGACGGCATGATCCGGCTCGCCGGCACCATGGAGTTCGGCGGCTTCGAGGAGAGCGTGAACCAGACCCGGGTCGCCGCCATCCAGCGTGCGGCCGCCGAGAACTTCGACGGCTGGGACAACCCGCCCGGAGCGGCGGCGCCGTGGGCGGGACTGCGTCCGATGACCCCGGACGGCCTGCCGATCGTCGGCAAGTTCGGGAACCTCGACAACGCCTACATCGCTTCCGGGCACGGCATGCTGGGCCTGACCCTGGCCCCCGGCACCGCCGAGATCATCACCGAAACCATTGTCAATGACCGTGTTCCGGAGATCGCCACCTCGATTTCGCCCAACCGCTTCCTGTCCCGGCGCGCCCTGCGCCGCGCCTGATCGGCCGTCTCGGCAGGCGCCGTCCGAGAAAGAAACCTCACGCCATGACGATCGCACCACCGGCTACCGGCACCGGCGTCGTCCGCGGTCTGCAGCCGATCAGCAGCGGCACGCGCCGGGAAGAAGTGGCCGACTCGATCCGCCGGGCCCTCCTGACGGGGGAGCTGCAACCCGGCCAGCGGATCAAGGAAGTCGAACTCGCCGCCGTCCTCGGCGTCAGCAGGCCCACCCTGCGGGAAGCAGTCCACGTGCTGATCCACGAGGGAACCCTGATCCAGGAACCGTACAAGGGGATTCGGGTGGCGCAGACCAGCCCGCACGCGTTGCTCGATCTCGCCGAGGTCCGTGTCTCGCTCGAGTCCACGGCGGCGCAACGGCTGGCCGCCGACCCCACCCGCGGCGGACTCGACACCCTGAGGCAGGCACTCGACGACCACCGGACGGCGATCGCCTCCGGCGACGTCGTGGCGTCCGACCTGACGCACCTCGAGTTCCACCGCACGCTGTGGCTGGCGTCGGGCAACGAGATGCTGATCAAGATCTGGCCTCTCGTGGCGGCGCAGATCCGCATGGCCATGACGGTCGACCAGGCCACCCGTTACGACCCCGACCGCGACCTCGCCATGCACGCCCGGCTGGTGGACGTCATCGAGCTGGGGGACCCCGACATCATCCGGGCCGAAGTGACCCGGCACATCCGAAGCAGCGCAGAAGAAGTCGTCTCGATCATCGGCGACTCCGACCACCCCTGACACACAATCAAGGAGTCAATTCATGAGCACGCAGTTCAGCGGAATCCTCGCCGCGGTCGTCACCCCGCTGACCGCCGACGGATCGGCCGTCGACCCCGACGGCATCAAGCGTCAGGCCGAGCACATCATCGGCGGCGGCATCAACGGTCTCGTTCCCGGCGGAAGCACCGGTGAGTTCACGACCCTGTCCACCGACGAACGCAAGCGGGCGACGGAGCTGTACATCGAGGCCGCAGCGGGCCGGGTCCCCGTCGTCGCCGGCACCGGCGCGCTGAGCACCGCCGAGACCGTCGAACTGAGCAAGCACGCCGCCGACGCCGGCGCCGCCGCGGTGATGATCGTCCCGCCGTTCTACGACACCCCGTCCTGGGACGAACTGCTGACGCATTACAGCGCGGTGTCCGACGCGGTCGACATCGACATCATGTACTACAACCTCCCGTCCGCCACCGGGGTGGACCTGGCGCCCGCGCAGTTCGCCGAACTGGCACGCAAGACCCGCGTCACCTCCTACAAGGACACCGGCGGAGACGCGGCGAAGTTCGCGTCCGTGCTGAACCACCACGCCGCGGACATCACCGCCCTCAACGGCTGGGACACCCTCTCGTTCGCCGGACTCGCTGCGGGCGCGAAGGCGTCGGTGTGGGGGACCGCGAGCGTCATCCCGCAGCTGTGCGCGGACTTCTACGACGCCCTCGCCGTGCGCGGCGATCTGGTTGCCGCCCGGGAACTGTGGACGAAGATCTTCCCGATCTGCGAATTCCTCGAATCACACAACTACGCTTGCGCTATCAAGACCGGCCTCGAGCTCGTCGGCCAGGACGCGGGCCCGACCCGCCGCCCGGTGCTGCCGTTGGCACCGGAGTTCCGGGACGAGTTCCGCCGCCTCCTCGTCGCGGCCGGCGTCAGCGTCGTCGAGAACTAGAACCGAAGGACGAGACCGTGATCCCCAGGCAGACCATCAACGCCGTCGACGTCCACGCCGCCGGCGAGCCCGGACGGGTGCTCATCGGCAGCCACCTGCACGTCAAAGGCGCCACCATGGCCGACCGGTTGCAGTACTGCCGCGAGCACCTCGACGATCTGCGGTTGCTGATGCTGCACGAGCCGCGCGGCTATCCCGGACTGTGCGCCGTCCTGGTGCTGCCCCCGGTCAACCCGGACAGCGACTTCGGCATGGTGGTGCTCGAGCAAGGGGGATTCCGGCCGATGTCCGGGAGCAACCTCATCTGCGCCGTCACCGCGCTCCTGGAGACCAGCACCCTGCCGGTGCAGGAGCCGGTGACGAAGCTGAAGGTCGACACCGCCGTCGGTGTCGTGCACGTGCGCGCCGACATCGCCGGCGGCAGGGTCGTGCGGGTCACCTTCGACAACGTCCCCGCGTTCGCCGTGGCCATCGACCATCCGCTCGAGTTGCCCGAATACGGCACCGTCCCGGTGGACATCGTCTTCGGCGGGCAGTTCTTCGTCCAGGCCAAGGCCGCCGACCTCGGTCTCGAACTGGTGCCCGGCGCCGCGAAGGACCTGGCCCGCGCCGGCGCCGTGCTGCGCACCGTCGCGCAACGCGATGTCGCGGTCCGGCACCCGTTCAACCCGGACATCGACCACGTCGCACTGACGATGATCCACGGCCCGTCCCCGACCCCGGGGGTCTCCGGGCGCAACACCGTCGTCCTGCCCAACGGCACCGTCGACCTCGACGACCCGACGACGTGGACCGGTGCGCTGGACCGGTCGCCGTGCGGCACCGGCACCTGCGGTCGCATGGCCGCCAAGCACGCGCGCGGCGAACTGGCGCTCGGGGAGCAGTTCGTCCACGAGAGCCTGCTCGGCACCACGTTCACCGGCACACTCACCGACATCACCGACGTGGGACCGCACCGGGCGGTGCTGCCGTCGGTCAGCGGCCGCGGCTGGATCACCGGGTTCAACCAGTACGTCCTCGACGCGGACGACCCGTTTCCGCGCGGCTACACCCTGGGCGACCTGTGGGGCCCGGAATCCGAGGGCGACGACGCCCGGCAACTACTCGACCAACTCGATCTGGAGAATTGATGACCACCCACGAGAAGCTGCAGTTCATCGCCGGGGAACGCCGGCACGGCAGCTCCGAGACGGAGCTGACGATCATCGACCCGTCCACCGGTGAGCCGATCACCACCGGCCTGGCCGCGACCACCGGGGACGTCGACGCCGCTGTCGCGGCCGCTCGCGCCGCGTTCCCGGGCTGGTCCCGCACCACGCCCGCCGAACGCTCGGACATCATGCTGCGCTGGGCCGAGGTCCTGCGGTCCCGCAGCACGGAGCTGACCGCCCTGGAGAGCCGCAACGGCGGCAAGGCGATCAAACTGGCCGACGGTTTCGACATCCCCGGGGTGATCGACAACGTCACGTTCTTCGCCACCACCGCCCGCAACCTCGAGGGCAAGGCGAGCGGGGAGTACTCCGGCGATCACACCTCGTCGATCCGCCGTGAGGCGATCGGCGTCGTCGGATCGATCTCACCGTGGAACTACCCGCTGCAGATGGCGGCCTGGAAGATCCTGCCCGCGATCGCGGCCGGCAACACCATCGTCCTCAAGCCCTCCGAGCTCACCCCGCTGACGTCGCTGCTCTTCGCCGAGACCGCGAAGGAGGCCGGCGTGCCGGACGGCGTCGTCAACATCCTCACCGGGGCCGGGCGGATCGCCGGACAGGCTCTGATCGAGCATCCCGACGTGGACATGGTCTCGTTCACCGGGTCGACGCCGGTCGGCAAGCAGGTCGCCGCGGCCGCGGCCGGCAGCGTCAAACGGGTCCATCTGGAACTCGGCGGCAAGGCACCGTTCGTCGTGTTCGACGACGCCGACCTCGAGGCGGCCGCCCGTGGCGCCGTCGCCGGTTCGCTGATCAACGCGGGCCAGGACTGCACCGCCGCCACCCGCGCCTACGTCCAGCGTCCC
>NZ_JBHUSF010000354.1:0-9034 GCF_042673295.1 Rhodococcus sp. NPDC057014 | reverse complement strand
CCCGGGGGTCCGGGCGGGCTCGATCAGCACGCCCGGACCACACGTGCTCTTTCCCAGCCGGCAACTACCGACATCCCGATCAGACTTCTTCAGTCGCAGTGTTCTGGACCACCTCGAACCACGTGGAATCCATTTGGCCCGCTTCAAGTCCCACGAGCTCTTCACGAGTCGATCGGAAGGCCTCGTCATGATGCCAGGCCGACCAGTCTTCCCTCGTTTCCCAGACGCCGACGATGGCGCGCTCGAGTGGTTCATCGACGCCTTTCAGAAGCTGCGCCGATATCCAGCCTGGCTTGTCACGCGCCGCACCAACCCGCTCATGCATTGCGCGGTCCCATCGCTCGGCGCCCTCCTCGCGAAGCACCACTCTGGTGATGATTGTCATCATTCTGGCTCTCCTTTCCGACCCTCCTCAGAATGAACCCGTGGGTCGTCAAACTCCAGGAATGCGGCAGCGTGCCGCGGTAATGACCGTCATCGCCGCCACTTGTCGCGCAAACCCCGGGCCACCCATCCGGCGTGATCGACTACACGGGTAGTTCGACTCGTCCGGCGCGCTGGTCGTCGCGACGTGCCGGTAGGTTGAGCAGTCGCTCAGCCTCCTCGACGTTGGCCAGGGTGAGGTCGAGGTTGCCGACGAGCTCGGTGGTCCTCTCGATCAGCGGTTGATTGCCCGCCGAGAGTTCCCCGCGGCGGAGATGGAGCGTGTCTTCCAGACCGGCGCGTGCGTTGCCGCCCAAAGCCAGCGCGATGACTGTCAGGTGCAGGTTCATTCTTCCGACGGCGATAACCTGCCACACGCAGTCGGCGGGGAGGCGTCGAACCATGGTGAGCAGGTTGTCCGCTGTCGCGGCCATTCCGCCGCGGACACCGAGCACGATGGAGAACTGCATCCGTTCGTCGTCGAGTAGTCCCTCGTCTCGCAGGCGGAGACATGCATCGAGATGTCCGGTGTCGTAGATCTCGAGTTCGGGTTTGATGCCCAGGTCGCGCATCCTGGCCGCGAGCCGCCGGACTTCCTGCGGAGGGTTCCGGAACTCGCCGTCGCCGAAGCTCATGTTGCACGGATTGAGGGTGGCCATACGTGGTCGGAGTTCGACGAGCGCGGCTCGCTCGTCGAACGGCACGGACAGACCGACTCCGGTCGAAAGCTGGATCAGGATCGGGCATCGGTCGGAAATGAGTCCTATTGTTTCGCGGGCTATTCCGAGGTCTGCGGTGGGACGGCCGTCGCCGTCCCGGAAATGCAGATGGGCGACCGAGGCGCCCGCCGTGTACGCCGCGGCGACGGCATCGGCGATCTCGTGCGGTTGGGTCGGCAAGTGTGGATTGTCCGCGGTCGTGGCGATGGGACCGGTCGGGGCCACGGTAAGGATGATTCCCAAGGGATGCTCCAGCGAGTTCGTTGTTCGAGGTCGGGGTTCCAGCGTCAGCGATGCTGCCATTCGTTGGAAGACAAAGACGTTCACGACGAAGATGCTTCGGCAGTCTCCAGCCGCACATCGCACCGCTGTGAAAAATGAACAGCAATGGTCGCCTGGCGTCGAATAATCGTCGAAGGCGATGCCATTGCTTCGACGTGTTCTCCATGATCGGTGCGTCAGTACCGCAGAACACACACGGCGACACCGTCACCACCTCGATGTAGTCGACTCACTATGGAGGACACCCACGATGACATCACAACTCACCACCGATGTTTCCGGTTCGGTTCGTAGCCCGGAAACGTATCCCTTTCGCATGCTCGTCAACGGCGAGTTGGTCGCGGGTGCATCCACCATCGAAGTGGTCAATCCCGCGACAACGCGAGTCATCGCCACCAGTCCCGTCGCGAATTCGGACCTCGTCGACGAAGCGGTCGGGGCAGCAGCACATGCCTTTCCCCGTTGGAGTGGGTTGGCAGTCGAGGAGCGCGCCGAGTGCCTCGACCGCCTCGCCGACGCGATCGAGGGCCGGCGTGACGAGATTGCCCGCATCGTCACTCTCGAACAGGGAAAGCCGCTCGCACTCGCGGAGGGTGATGTCGATGCCGCGGTCGCCTTCGCTCGATACTTTGCCCAGACACGGCTGGAACCTGAGGTCGTTCGAGACGACGACGAGGCTCGGATAGAAATTCACCGGCGCCCGTTGGGCGTTGTCGCGGCGATTCTGCCCTGGAATTTCCCATTCCTCCAGGCGGTGTACAAGATCGCCCCAGCGGTGATCGTGGGCAACACCGTCGTCGCGAAGCCGGCACCGACGACGCCTCTGAACACCATGTTGCTCGCGGAGATCGCGAGAGAGGTGTTTCCGGCCGGCGTCGTCAACATCATCGGCGACGACGGAACCATAGGTCCTCTTCTCACGTCGCACCCCGCTGTCGCGAAAGTTTCCTTCACGGGATCCACCGCTGTCGGCAAGGCGGTCATGCGCAGCGGTGCCGACACGTTGAAGCGCATCACGCTCGAGCTGGGTGGCAATGACGGGGCGATCGTGCTCGACGATGCGGACGTCGACAAGGTGGTCGATGGAATCTACACCTGGGCGTACTCGAATGCCGGTCAGATCTGCATCGCGATCAAGCGAATTTTCGCTCCAGCCTCGCTCTACGACGAACTCTGCGAGAAACTCGCCGAGCGCGTACGCGGAACCATTGTCGGTGACGGCCTGGATCCCGAAACGCAGATGGGTCCGGTTCAGAACGCACAACAGTACGAGGCCGCGAAGAAATGGCTCGACATCGCGAACAAAGAGGGAGAAATCCTGGCAGGGGGAAAGGTCTCCGACCGCACCGGCTATTTCATCGAACCGACACTGGTGGCCGATCTCGACGACGACAGCGAACTGGTATCCGAAGAAACCTTCGCCCCGATTCGCGCGATTCTCCAATACACCGACATCGACGACGCGGTATCACGCGTCAACAGCACCCACTACGGCCTCGGCAATTCGGTGTGGGGTAGCGATGTCGAACGCGCCGCACAGGTCGCCGGCCGCCTCGACAGCGGCACGGCCTGGGTGAATCAGCATTTCACCGTTACTCCCGACGTTCCGTTCGGCGGTCGCAAGGATTCCGGGCTCGGCGTCGAATTCGGAGTCGACGGTCTCCGGGCGTACACCGACATCCAGGTCGTGAACATCTCGAAGGTGTAGGGCTGTCGTTCGGTGCCGGTGTCCCGACTCGCCGGCACCGAGGTTGCACGACCGGACCGATCCGTTCCACACGGCACGGACCGAAGATTCTGCGGTTTCCGCCTTGCTGACGGCGGCAGTGAACGAAGAATCTGTGGGAAATCGGATCAAACTCGCACAATTCTTCTTCATGTGCGCCACGTCACACCCCGCGGTGGAATCCTATCCGCAGCAGCACGGTGGCAGGCCGGCCAACCTCTCCCCCGACACGGTCCTCCCCGACCGTCCACCACGAGAATCTCCATAGGAAGCATCCAATGACCAATTCCCCAGAATTCTCCCCACCTGCCGTCGCAGCACCTCCTGCACCCGATGAAGGCTCCCATGCACTTCTCCACCGCGGGCTGGGCGTCGGATCGATCGTCTTCATGGTGGTTGCAGCGGCGGCCCCCCTGGGCGTGATGGTCGCGAACACGCCCATCATCACCGGGATCAGCGGGAGCGCCGGGGCCCCTCTGTTCTTCCTGATCGCGACCGTGGTTCTCGTCTTCTTCTCGGTCGGATTCACTGCGATGAGC
The DNA here is from genome assembly GCF_042673295.1 of Rhodococcus sp. NPDC057014. NCBI lineage: Bacteria > Bacillati > Actinomycetota > Actinomycetes > Mycobacteriales > Nocardiaceae > Rhodococcus > Rhodococcus sp. NPDC057014. The sequence goes on along the minus strand of NZ_JBHUSF010000354.1, from coordinate 5,345 downwards.
AAATTCGTACCCAACGCCGGGGCCTTCTACTCGTATATCCAGGCCGGACTCGGGCGTCACGTGGGCTCGGGTGCCGCGGCGCTCGCGCTCGTCTCCTACGGGGTGCTGCTGATCGGCGTCAACGGCTACCTCGGAGTGGCGACATCGAATGTCGTCTCAGCTCATTTCCACGTGGATATCCAGTGGTGGATCTATTCATTTGCCTGGCTGTTGATTATCGGTGTCCTCGGATATCGAGACATCGAGCTCAGCTCGAAAGTGCTCGGCGTTCTCCTCGTCGTAGAGATAGCTGTCGTGGTGGTCCTCGACATTGCCATCGTCGTCAAGGGCGGTGAGTCGGGCCTCGGTGTCGAACCGCTCTCCTTTTCCACCTTCACCTCCGGAACACCGACGCTCGGACTGATGTTCGCCTTCTTCTGCTTCTTCGGATTCGAAGCGACTGCAGTGTTCCGAAACGAAGCGAAGGACCCCGACCGCACCGTTCCCCGCGCAACGTATATCGCGGTTCTGTCGATCGGAATTTTCTATGCGATTTCCTCGTGGGCGGTGATGGAGGGAGCAGGCTCCGACAGCGTCGTGGAGAAGGCGAAAGCCGATCCGGAGAATCTGGTTCTCGACCTTGCAGCCTCCTACGGCGCGCCGATTCTGAAGGACGTCATGCAAGTGCTGTTGGTAACCAGCACCTTCGCCTGTATTCTATCGTTCCACAACGTCATCACCAGGTATCAGTTCACACTCGCAGGAAAGGGCATGCTGCCGAAGAGACTGGCAGATGTCAGCGAAAAGCACCTTGCACCGTCGACATCCTCGCTGATTGCATCGGCAATCTCGCTCGCCGCAATGGCACTCGTCACCGCGCTCGGATGGGACCCCATCACCTCGATCTACACGTGGCTTTCGGGTGCAGCCACGCTCGGTCTGATCGGCTTGATGGTCCTGACGAATCTCGCGGTGATCTTCTACTTCCGCACGAAGGCGTCCGCCCCCACGGTGTGGCACTCACTCCTTGCTCCCGCGATGTCCCTGATCAGCCTGACCATCATTCTCGCGTTGGTCATCGCGAACTTCTCACTACTCGTCGGCGACAAGACGACGGCCGCCGTCGTCGGTGGACTGATCGCGGTCGCTTTCGCGGTCGGACTGGCGGGTGCAGAAGTCATGAAGCGTCAACGACCGGACAGGTACGCCGAATTGGCGGCCGACACAGTCCGCCGACCCTGATCAGGTCCGGGACGGGCCGCGCTAGGATCCGCCGTCGCGTTTCGCGTGCGGATCGATGCGGATCGGCCTCCGCATCTCGTCCAATCCACTGACATGCTGCATGAATTGGACCCCGATGAGATGGTCGAACAGGATGCTGGTGTTCGTCGACGCTACCGGACTCGCACTCAGCTTCAGGGCCACGAGGTCGCGTAGTTGAGCGCTCGACGTGCACGCCACGTGCACCAGGAAGTCATCCGCTCCACCGACGAAGAACACATTCAGCACCTGCGGGATCTTGATAATGCGGTTCGCGTAGCTCTTCACCTGGTCGCGGGCGTTCGCCTGCAGTCGCACCGCGACGATGGCCTGCACGGGGAAGCCGATGGACTCATAGTTCAGGGCGGCATGAACGGACTGGATGACCCCCAGGTTCTCGAGCCTCTTGATCCGCACATGACAGGTCGACGGCGCGATTCCTGCCTTCCGTGCGAGCTCGTTGTTCGACTTGCGACCGTCGGCCGCCAGCTCCCAGATCAGAATCTCATCGATGTCGTCGAGCTTGATCTGTTGCTCGCCTTCGTATTGGGCCATCTATCGGATCCCTTCAGCACTCTGCGCATCCGTTTCGGCGACCAGGGTGTGCAGAAGATTCTTCGTTTCCAGTTCCACTCAACGTAGCTTCGCCGAAAGATTCACGTCAATCCAGACATTCTTCGAACAACTCGCAACCTTTCTGGAGCTATCTCGACGAGATGCCGACGATGGTGCGACCACGAAAACCACGACAGGGAGTGTCACGTGACCACGACCGAAACCGAGATTCAGCTCCTCGACACACCGGCCCTCCGCGATTCGGCCGGCGCCCATCTGTGGCGGCATTTCTCCGACATGACCACCACCGAGAAGCAGCCACTTCGCGTGATGGTGAAGGGTGAGGGGTGCTACCTCATCGACTCCGAAGGAAATCGATTCCTCGACGCACTGTCCAACCTGTTCTGCGTCAACATCGGCTACAGCTACGGCGAAGATCTCGGGCAGGCCGCGCTGGCTCAGTACCGCGAACTGGGCTACCACTCCAACTGGGGCTCAACCCATCCGAAGGCCATCGAACTGGCACACACCCTCGCGGGCCTCGCCCCCGAGGGCCTCGATCACGTCTTCTTCACCCCCAGTGGCGGCGAGTCGGTCGAGGCCGCCTGGAAGATCGCACGCGAGTACCATCATCTGCGCGGCGAGAACCGCTGGAAGGCGATCGGCCGGAGCATGGCCTATCACGGAACCACCATGGGCGCCCTGTCGATCAACGGAATTCCCGAGATCCGGAGCATGTTCGAGCCGCTTCTGCCCGGAGCCTCCCATGTTCGCAACACCAAGCGCCTCGGCCGACCCGGGAAGGAAACCGAGGAAGAATTCACCCAGTTCCTCCTCGACGACCTCGAACAGCGAATCCTCGCCGAAGACCCCGCCACGGTCGCCATGATCATCATGGAGCCGGTACAGAACCACGGCGGCATGCTGGTACCACCGGTCGGCTACTCCGCCGGGGTGCGCGCGCTGTGCGACCGGTACGGAATCCTGCTGGTCGCCGACGAGACGATCACCGCCTTCGGACGGTGCGGCGCCTGGTTCGCCTCGGAACGATACGAGATGAAACCGGACATCATCACGACCGCGAAGGGGCTGTCCTCGGCGCATGCGGTGATCGGTGCGGTGATCACGACGGACGAGGTGTATTCGACGTTCTACGTGGCTGGACGGAAATTCACCCACGGCAACACCTTCGGCGGGCACCCCGTGATGGCAGCCGTTGCACTGCGCAACATCGAAATCATGCAAGAACTCGACATCCCGCGTCACGTAGCCGCGAAGGAGGACGAACTCCGGAGCAAACTCGAGTCTCTCCGAGCGCTCCCCATCGTGGAGGACGTTCGCGGCTCCGGATTTTTCTACGCGATCGAACTGACGTCCACCGACGCACGAGGGCAGCGCTTCTCGGATGCGGACCTGGCCAGGCTCTACGGGGACGAACTCCTGTCCGACCGTCTGGTCGATCGTGGCATCCTCCTTCGCCTCTCCCTCGACGGCGGCGACCCGGTGCTGTGCATCGCGCCGCCGCTGATCGCAGACAGCCCTGAATTCGACGAGCTCGTCGACGGTCTCCGCGACGTACTGTCGGCCCTTTCGCTCGACGCGGGCCTCGTCTGAGCCGACCCCAGACAACGACATTCCCGACGACACGACCGGTCCGTCGGACGGCGCGTCACCCGAGATCTCTCTGATCGAGCAAGTAGAAGTTAGAAGGAGTTCAATGTCCCACACACCTTCCGAGATCGCCGAGTCTTGGCTCCACACATTCGACGAGCGGCTCCGGTCCCGCGACGTCAACGGTGCAGCGAAGCTGTTCCAGGAGCATGGGTTCTGGCGCGATTTCGTCGCGTTCACATGGAACATCAAGACGTTCGAGGGAAGCGCGGAGATCGAGGCGATGCTGGACAGCACGCTCGATCGGGTGCAGCCGTCGGGGTGGACGTTGCTGGAAGCCGCCGAGGGTGACGAGCACGAGGTCGACGCCTGGGTCGGGTTCGACACCGCTCAGGCGCGAGGCAAGGCCCATCTGCGGCTCCGCGACGGCAAGGCATGGACACTTCTCACGACGATGGAGGAAATCCGGGGTCATGAGGAGCACACCGGCGCGCATCGTGACCTGGGTGTCCGTCACGAGGTCGTGAAAGGACGGCGCTCGTGGCTCGAGCAGAAGGTCGACCGGGAGGAGCGCCTCGGCCGAGACGAGCAGCCCTACACTCTGATCGTGGGAGGCGGGCAGAACGGGATCAATCTCGCGGCCAGACTCGGGCGACTGGGAGTGCCGACGATCGTCGTCGACAAGAAGGCGCGGCCGGGCGACAACTGGCGGTCCCGCTACAAGTCACTCCATCTCAACGATCCCGTGTGGTTCAACCACATGCCGTACATGAGCTACCCGGACAGCTGGCCCGTGTTCCCCAGTAAGGACAAGGTCGGTGATTGGCTCGAGGCGTACACCACCATCATGGAGATCAACTACTGGGCGAACACCGAATGCGTGAAGGCGCGGTACGACGCGGAGTCCGATTCCTGGTCGGTCGACGTCGTCCGAGATGGCGAGCGCCTCACCCTCCGGCCCCGGCAACTGGTGATCGCTCTCGGTGTGTCCGGCTACCCGCACACTCCGGTATTCGACGGCGCCGAAGACTTCGCCGGCGCTCAGCATCACTCGTCCCAGCACTCCGGAGGCGGAGACTGGTCGGGCAAGCGTGCGGTCGTCATCGGCTCGAACAACTCGGCGCACGATATCGCCGCAGACCTGTGGGAACACGGCGCCGACGTCACAATGCTCCAGCGATCGTCGACAATGATCGCCCGGAGCGGGAGTCTGGTCGAGTACGCGTTCGCACCCCTCTACACCGAGGATGCGGAAAAGAACGGGATCAGCGTGGAGAAGGCTGACATGCTTGCTTCCTCGATCCCGCTGCGGGTGGCCCCGGACGTCCAGAAGCCCATCTACGAGAAGATCGCGGACCACGACGCGGAGTTCTACGCACAGCTGCGGGAGGCCGGTTTCGCGCTCGACTTCGGTGACGACGACTCCGGGCTGCACATGAAGTACCTCCGGCGTGGTTCCGGCTATTACATCGACGTCGGTGCCTCTCAACTGATCATCGACGGTCACGTGAAGCTCCGGCAGGGTCAGGTCTCCAAGATCACCGAGAGTGCGATCATCCTGGACGACGGGACGGAGGTCGAAGCCGATGTGATCGTGTACGCAACGGGCTATGGATCGATGAACGCGTGGCTTGCCGATCTCATCAGCCCGGAGGTGGCCGACCAGGTCGGAAAGTGCTGGGGATACGGTTCCGACACGACGAAGGATCCCGGCCCCTGGGAAGGCGAACTCCGCAACATGTGGAAGCCCACCAACGTCGAGAATCTGTGGATTCACGGCGGAAATTTCTCGCAGGGCCGTCAGTTCTCGAAGTATCTGGCGCTGCAGATCAAGGCCCGCATGGAAGGACTCGACACGAAAGTATACGGACTTCAGCCTTCGCATCACACTCGCTGACACCCTAGATCAACCCGATCGTCTGTGGCCGGCACGCCTGGAG
>NZ_JBHUSF010000353.1:0-9126 GCF_042673295.1 Rhodococcus sp. NPDC057014 | reverse complement strand
GTTGTACTTCGGCTCGGGACTCAGTTGAAGGAGTCGCCGCAGGCGCACGAACCGGTCGCGTTGGGGTTGTCGATGGTGAAACCCTGCTTCTCGATGGTGTCGACGAAGTCGATGGAGGCACCCTCGACATACGGCGCGCTCATCCGGTCCACCGCGAGGGCGACGCCACCGAAGTCCACGATCAGGTCGCCGTCCAGGTTGCGGTCGTCGAAGAACAGCTGGTAACGCAGTCCTGCGCAGCCGCCGGGTTGCACGGCGATACGCAGTGCGAGGTCGTCACGACCTTCCTGATCGAGCAGCGCCTTCGCCTTGGCGGACGCGGCTTCGGTCATCTTGACGCCGTGGACGGCGGTCTCGTTCTGCACAGTCATGGGCTCTCCCTGTAGTTCGTAACAAACCCGTGAACGCTTCAACGGTACTCCGCGCCCGACTTATTCCCGGGTTCCATTCCCTGCGGCAGCGTCCGCAGATCGATCCACGTCCATGGTATCCGACGTCGGGGTTTCGGGTTACTGCCGTGCGGTTGCGCCGTCCCATCCGCGGGCGGCGGCGGCGGCGAGGTCTCTCAGCTGCGCGTATGCGTCCGACATCGCGAGTTCGACCGACCCGGCGTGGTCCACCAGCGACAGGGCGTCGTCGATGCCGGCGCGGTCCAGATCGTCCGTGTCGAGGAGCACCTGCCCGGCCAGGACGAGCGTCGCGATGGCCCGCCTGCGGGCGGCGGCGGCGAGCGCGCTCACGAGTTTGCCGCGCAGCGACTGCCGGTCGAGGCGGCCTTCCCCGGTGATCACGAGCTGCGCGGACGCGAGTTGCCTGTCTTGCCGGGTGCGCTGGGCGACCACGTGGGCACCGGATTCGCGGGTACCGCCGAGCGCGAGCAGCGCGGCGCCGATACCACCCGCGGCTCCGGCACCGGCCTCCGCCGCGACGTCCCGGGCCGTCACCCGGTGCAGTTGCCCGGCCCACGCGGCGTTCCGGTCCTCGAGGAACTCGACGGTGCCCGCATCGGCACCTTTCTGCGGTCCGAACACACGGGCGGCACCGTGCTCACCCAGCAGCGGGTGTTCGACGTCGGTCGCGACCACCAGTTCCACCGCGCGCAGCCGGGCGACGGCGGCGTCCGCGCTGCCGAATCCCTGCGCGAGGGATTCGACGAGGCCCCGACCGCCGTCGGTGCAGCTGCTGCCGCCGAGACCGACGACGATTCTGCGGGCGCCGGCGTCGAGGGCCGCCACCACGAGCTGCCCGACACCTCGGCTGTGCGCGTCGCGGGCGGTGCGGGGCGTCGGTGGTCCGCCCAGCAGTCCGAGTCCGCAGGCCTGGGCGGATTCGAGGTAGGCGTCGGTGCCGTCGAGGAGCCAGCGGGCGGGTACGTCGACGCCGAGGGGCCCTTCCACCACCGTGGTCTTGACGGTGCCGCCGGCAGCCGCGACCACGTCCACGAAGCCGGGGCCGCCGTCGGACTGCGGGGCCTCGATCAGCTGGTCGTCCGGGCGCACGGCCGACCATCCCGCCGCGATGGCGGCGACCGCCTCGACGGCGGTCAGCGTCTCACCGAAGGAGTCCGGTGCGATCAACACTCGCATCGGCGAAGTGTATGGCGACGGGCGCGACCCGGCATTTCGATGTGAGGGCAATTTTCCACTCCGTGGCGTCTTCCCATAGTCTGGAAGAGTGAAATTGCTACGCCGCGGTGATTCGGACAATTCAGACAAGCGGGACGTCGAGGTCGCCGAGTCGTCCACGGCCAAGGAGGCGGAGTCCGTCGAGCAGGCGGGCAAGGGCCGCCCGACCCCCAAGCGACGCGACGCCGAGTCGAAGCGCCGCGGACCGGTCGCGCCCGCACCCCTGACGGCGAAAGAGGCCCGCGCCCGCAGGAAGGCCACCCGCGGCAGCAAGGAAGAGCGCAAGGTCGCCGCAGCGGAGCGACGCGCCACCGCCGCCGAGCGACGCGCCCGCATGCTCGCCGGCGAAGACAAGTACCTCCTCCCCCGCGACAAGGGTCCCGTCCGCGCGTACGTCCGGGACATCGTCGACGCCCGGCGCAATCTGGTCGGCCTGTTCATGCCGCTGGCACTGGTTCTCATCATGGCGATGTTCGTCAGCCCGGCCCTGCAGGCGATCGTGACGCTCGCCATGCTCATCATGATGATGTTCATGGCCATCGAGGGCGTGTGGCTGGGCCGGAAGATCAACAATCAGGTGCGGGAACGCTTCCCGGACACTCCCGACGGCGGTTTCAAACTCGGCTGGTACGCATTCGTGCGGGCGTCGCAGATCCGCAAACTGCGGGCCCCCAAGCCGCGGGTGCGGCCCGGCGACGCCATCTGACGGTCAGTTGTGGGGCGCGCGGTGCGTCTCGGCGAGCAGCCGCCCCAGTTCGGCGTCGCGGTCCCGCGACAGGTCCGTCAGGGGATCGGCAGGCCGGAAGAAGTTGTCGCGGTAGCTGTTCCGCAGTCGCGGGTGAAGTGGTCCCAGGTGCCGCCCGGCGTACGTCACGGCCGCCTGCAGCACCAGGAGAAGTGCAACGAGGACGAGGAATTCGGTCATGGCTGAAATTTTCCGCCCATTCACTTTCCGCCAACAGTGGCGGAATTGACGTTCTTCGTCAAAATCCTGCCACGTCGGCGGGTTGGTAGCGTTTCCCTCCGTGCCCACCGCCGATTCCCCGGACCTCCCGGATCGCCCGAACCAGCCCAGGCGAACGCTGGTACTCGGCGGTGCACGGTCCGGTAAATCCGCTCACGCCGAGGAACTGACGCAGGCCCTGGCCGGGGCGGGCCGGGTGCGTTACGTCGCCACCAGCCACCGCGACCCCGGCGACCACGACTGGGAGCACCGCGTCGCCGAGCACCGCGATCGGCGCCCCGACAGCTGGGTCACCGTGGAAACCGCGCACCGCCGCGACCTCGCCGATCAACTGCGTTCCCCCACCGACGCGGCGGCCACACTCGTCGACGATCTCGGCACCTGGCTGACCGTCGAACTCGACGGCGCCGCGGCCTGGGATTCGCCGCGGGGCACCATCACCCCCGTCGCGGACGACCTCGTCGCGAGCGTCCGCGACTACCCCGGGGCACTCGTGCTGGTGACTCCCGAGGTCGGTCTCGGCGTCATCCCCGAGACCCGGTCCGGTCGCCTGTTCCGCGACGAAATCGGCGCCCTCAACGCGCGGCTCGCGCAGGTCTGCGATCGTGTGGTCCTCGTCGTGGCCGGCCTGACCATGATCCTGAAAGACGATCCCGCACGTGCGTCGTGCGGGGCCGACTCCACTCGAGCGAGAGGCCAAGCGTGACCAGCGAGTCCGTGAGCACCGACCCCGGTCGGTTCGAACCCGTCACCCCACCCGACGAAGGGGTTCGCGCGCAGGCCGAGGCCCGTCAGCTTCAGCTCACCAAACCGGCCGGATCGCTCGGACGTCTGGAGACGCTGGCGTGCTGGGCCGCGGCCTGCCAGGGCGTCTGCCCACCCGCCCCGTTCGCACGGGCACGGGTGGTGGTGTTCGCCGGCGACCACGGCGTGGCACGGACCGGCGTCTCCGCGTATCCGCCCGAGGTGACAGCGCAGATGGTCGCCAACTTCGTCGACGGTGGGGCGGCCGTCAACGCTCTCGCAAACCGGGCGGGCGCCGGCGTGCGCGTCGTCGACCTGTCGGTGGACGGCGACACGGATCCGTCGGTGTCCGCGTTCAAGATTCGGCGCTCGTCGGGGGCGATCGACCGCGAGGACGCACTCACGCACGAAGAGACCGTGAAGGCCATCGAGGCCGGACGGTCGATCGCCGACTCCGAAATCGATTCCGGCGCAGACCTGTTGATCGCCGGCGACATGGGAATCGGCAACACCACACCGGCCACCGTTCTCATCGCCGCGCTGACGGACACCGAACCGGTCGCGGCGGTCGGCCGGGGTACCGGGGTCGACGACGCCGGCTGGATCCGGAAGACGGCGGCGATCCGCGACGCGATGCGCCGCGCCCGGCCGGTGGTCCGGGACACGGTGGCACTGCTGCGCACGGTGTCGGGCGCCGACCTCGCCGCGACGGCAGGGTTCCTCGCGCAGGCCTCCGCGCGCAAGACTCCGGTCATCCTCGACGGCGTCGTCGTGACGGCGGCCGCGATGGTGGCCGAGGAACTGGCACCCGGCGCCCGCGCGTGGTGGCTGGCAGGCCACCGTTCCACCGAACCGGCCCACACGATCGCGCTGAAGCATCTGCAACTCGACCCGCTCCTCGAACTCGACATGCGACTCGGCGAGGGGTCCGGCGCCGTCACCGCGCTGCCGATCCTGCAGGGCGCCGTCGCGACGCTCGCGGAGATGGCGACGTTCGCGGAGGCCGGGGTCAGCACCCGCGACGCCGAGGACGGTTCCGAAACCCGGACCGACTCCGACAGCGGGTCCGACGCCGCCGACACCGCGGGCTGACTGTGACGGGTGTGCTGCTCGCCTTCTCCTGGCTGACGGTTCTCCCTCTGCGCGGTCCGGATTCCGTCGACCGTGCGGCAGGCGGCCGCGCGATCCGGGCGGCGCCGGTGACCGGGATCGCGCTGGGCGCCCTGGCCGCGGGACTGCTGTGGCTGCTCGTGTCCGCCGGACTCGATCCCGCGCTCGCCGGCCTGGTGACGGTAGGGGCGCACGCCCTCGCCACCCGCGGCATGCACGTCGACGGCCTGTCGGACACCGTCGACGGGCTCGGCTGCTACGGGTCGCCGGAGCGCGCGCGGGCCGTGATGCACAGCGGCGGCGCGGGCCCGTTCGGGGTGTGCGCCCTGGTGATCTGCCTGGGCGCGCAGGGGCTGGCGTTCGGATCTCTCGCCGCCGCAGGACAGTTCGCGTGTGTGGCCGTCGCCGTGGCGGCCGGGCGGGTGGCGGTCGTGTTCGCCTGCCGCCGCGGGATCCCCGCGTCCGCCACGGAAGGGTTCGGCGCGCTGGTCGCCGAGACCCAGTCGCCGTGGACCGGTGCCGCCTGGACCGTTCCGCTCCTCGCGGCGGCGGCATGGTGCACGTCGCCGTGGTGGCAGGGGCCCGTCGTCGTCGCGGTCGCACTGACACTCACCGCGCTGCTGGTGGCCCACTGCGTCCGGCGATTCGCCGGCCTGAACGGTGACGTGCTCGGAGCCGCGCTCGAGATCACCGTCACCGTCTCGGCGATCGGTCTCGCTTCCTGACCGACCGCCGACACGGCTCAGCGCAGTTTGGTCATCCAGCCATGGGTGTCGGCGAACGTTCCCCGTTGGATTCCGGTCAGCGTGTCACGCAGTGCCATGGTGACCTCGCCGGGCTCGCCGTCGGCGATGGTGAATTCGCCTTCGGCGGACTTGACCCGGCCGACGGGCGTGATGACGGCCGCCGTTCCGCACGCGAACACCTCGGTGATCTCGCCGGACTTCGTCTTGGTGCGCCATTCGTCGGTGCTGATCCGCCGCTCCTCCACCGCGAAACCGGCGTCGGTCGCGAGGGTCAGCAGCGAATTGCGGGTGATCCCCGGCAGCAGCGAACCGGACAGGGACGGCGTCACGAGGCGGGCATCGGATCCGGAGCCGAACACGAAGAAGAGGTTCATGCCGCCCATCTCCTCCACGTACGACCGCTCGATCGCGTCGAGCCACACCACCTGGTCGCAACCCTCGTCGGCGGCCTGCGCCTGCGCGAGGAGCGACGCCGCGTAATTGCCCGCGAACTTGGCGGCACCGGTGCCGCCGGGTGCGGCCCGGACGTACTCCGTCGACAGCCACACGCTGACCGGCTTCACGCCACGCGGGAAGTACGCGCCCGCAGGCGAGGCGATCAGCAGGTAGCGGTACTCGTCGGCCGGACGCACCCCGAGACCGGCCTCGGTGGAGAACATGAACGGGCGCAGGTACAGCGCGTCCTCACCGCCTGCCGCGGGCACCCACTCGTGATCGAGCTCGAGCAGTTCGGTGATCGACTTGACGAACAACTCCTCCGGCAGCTCCGGCATCGCGAGACGGCGAGCCGACGTCGCGAGCCGCTCGGCGTTCGCCTCGATACGGAACGTCGAGATGCCGCCGTCGGGCTGCCGGTACGCCTTCAGACCCTCGAAGATGGCCTGCCCGTAGTGCAGCACCATCGCGGCGGGGTCGAGCTGGAGCGGCCCGTACGGCTCCACCTTCGCGTCGTGCCAGCCGAGCTCCGTGGAGTAGGTGATCGACACCATGTGATCCGTGAAGTACCGGCCGAATCCGGGCGCCGCCAGTATCTCTCGCCGTACCTCGTCGGAGGTGGGGGCGGGATGCGGGACGCGAACGAACTCGGTGACACCTGTCATGCCCGTGATCTTATCGAACGCCTTCCGCTGCCCCGCCGCCGACAGGTCGTCCGCGACAGGTGCTTACTTGGTCTTGATCTCCACGAACGGCGGAGACACCACCTCGGCGCGCAGCGAGCGCCCCCGGACGTCCACGGAGATCTCGTCTCCGGCCGACACCCCGGACCCGGAATCGAGCAGCGCCAGCGCGATCCCGACCTTGAGCGTCGGCGAGAACGTGCCCGACGTGGTCTCGCCGATCGGCCTGCCGTCGCGGAGCACGGTCTGACCGGCGCGCAGCACGCCGCGGTCCAGCGCCTTGATGCCCCACAGTGCGCGGGCCGGGCCGGACGCCTTCTCGTCGGCGAGCGTCTCCTTGCCCCAGAACTTCGGCTTCTTCCAGCCGATCGCCCAGCCGCATCGCGCCTCGAGCGGGGAGATCTCCAGCGACAGCTCGTGCCCGTGCAGCGGGTACCCCATCTCGGTGCGCAGCGTGTCCCGGGCGCCGAGACCGGCGACCTGGCCGCCGTGGGCGCGGACCTGCTCGACCGCCGCCCGGAACAGCTTCTCGGTGTCGTCCCAGCGCGGCAGCAGCTCGAAGCCGATCTCGCCCGTGTACCCGCTGCGGCAGACACGGACGGGAACGCCGTCCCAGGTGGCGTCCGTGAAGGCCATGTAGTCGATGTCGGTGGGCAGGCCGAGCGCGGTGAGCACCTCCACCGACTTCGGCCCCTGCACGGCGATCACGCCGAAATCCCGGTGCTGGTCCTCCACCGTGACCCCGTCGGGGGCCGCGGCGGCGAGCGCCGCGACCACGTCCGCGGTGTTGGCCGCATTGGGGACGAGGAATACCTCGTCGGGGCTCACGTAATAGGCGATCAGATCGTCGATCACTCCACCCGACGGCGTGCAGCACAGCGTGTACTGCGCCTTGCCGGGACCGATCCTGCCGAGGTCGTTGGTCAGCGCCGAGTTCACGAAGTCGGCGGCGCCGCTGCCGCGCACGAGGGCCTTGCCGAGGTGGCTGACGTCGAACACTCCCACCGATTCGCGGACCGCAGTGTGCTCGGCGACGGTGCCGGCATACGACACGGGCATCTCCCAGCCACCGAACGGAGCGAACGTGGCCCCGAGTTCGACGTGGACGGCGTGGACGGGCCCCTGCGACAACTGCTCCTCGGTCATGCGCCTCAACCTATCGGACCTCCGGGTAGACGCGCACCGGGTGGCCGGAGGCGGCGGAGCACTACCATCGGAACGAACGTCGGCCACCCGGCACCACTCATCCCCCACCGCTGCAGGAGAGACACCGTGAGCACTCGCACAGCCCGACCCCTCGGACCACAACTCGCACTGGCCGGCACCGTCGGCAAGCGCGTGGACGTGTTGGTGATCGGACTGACGTCGAGCCCGGACGGCCCCGAAATCGCGCTCGGAGACGGCATCGTCGACGAATCGGTGCTGACCGACCTGCTCGACACGCTCGTCGCGGTGGGCGCCTCCGGCAAGGCCGAGGAGACCACCCGCATCCCGGCACCCGGCACGCTGCCGGTCGACAGCGTGCTCGCCGTCGGACTCGGTTCGGCCGAGAAGCTGGGCGCCGAGCAGATCCGCAAGTCCGCGGGCGCCGCGGCGCGAGCACTCAGCGGTGTCGGCACCGTCGCGACCACGCTGTCCGTACTCGATCTCGGTGCGGCAGCGGAAGGTTTCGCCCTCGGCGCGTACCGGTTCACCGAATTCAAGTCCGCGAAGTCCGCACCCGGCCCGGACGCACAGCCCGTCTCCCGCGTCGAGTTGCTGGTGTCGTCCCCGCGGGCGAAGGAGTCGAAGGACACCCTCGCGCGCTCGTCGGCGATCGCCGAAGCCGTCGCCACCGCACGCGAATTCGTCAACACTCCCCCGAGCCACCTGTTCCCCGCCGAATTCGCCGACCGCGCAAAGGCACTCGGCACCGACGCGGGCCTGAAGGTCGAGGTCCTGGACGAGAAGGCGCTCGAAAAGAACGGGTACGGCGGCATCCTCGGCGTGGGCAAGGGCTCGTCCCGGCTGCCTCGACTGGTCCGCCTCAGCTACTCCGGCAAGAAGCGGAACGCCCCCAAGGTCGCGCTCGTCGGCAAGGGCATCACCTTCGACACCGGCGGCATCTCCATCAAGCCCGCTGCAGGCATGGAGAACATGACGTCCGACATGGGCGGTGCCGCAGCCGTTGTCGCGACCGTGGTCCTCGCCGCCAAACTCGGACTGCCCGTCGACGTCACCGCCACCGTCCCGATGGCCGAGAACATGCCGTCGTCCACCGCGCAGCGCCCCGGCGACGTCCTCACCCAGTACGGCGGAACCACGGTGGAGGTCATCAACACCGACGCGGAGGGCCGACTCGTGCTCGCCGACGCCATGGTCCGCGCCTGCGAGGACGAACCCGACTACCTGATCGACACGGCGACGCTCACCGGCGCGCAGATGGTGGCACTGGGCAACCGGACCCCCGGCGTCATGGGCACCGACGAGTTCCGCGACCGCGTCGCCGCCATCTCCCAGGAGATCGGCGAGAACGCGTGGGCCATGCCGATGCCCGCCGAACTGCGCTCGGACCTCGATTCGAAGATCGCCGACCTCGCCAACGTCACGAATCACCGCTGGGGCGGCATGCTCGCGGCGGCCCTGTACCTGAAGGAGTTCGTCGCCGACGGCGTCCAGTGGGCGCACATCGACGTCGCGGGACCGGCCTACAACTCGTCGGGACCGTGGGGTTACACCGGCCGCGGCGGCACCGGTGTGCCGGTGCGCACCATGATCGCGGTGATCGAGGACATCGCCGCCCACGGGTAGGCCCCTGCCGTTCCCAACGGCCCTTGTGC
>NZ_JBHUSF010000352.1:0-9133 GCF_042673295.1 Rhodococcus sp. NPDC057014 | reverse complement strand
GACGAAATCCGTCTCGCCCGCGTCTCGGACGGCGTGCGCGTCACGGTTGTCGGCCACTCCGCGAGGCTACCGGTCGCCGTTAACGGGTCGGAACCTGCTGCTGGCCGTTGCCGTTACCGGCGTTCGGCGGCGTCGTCGTCTCCGGTTCCGCCGGGACGGCCGGGGCCGGGGTGGTCTGCCGCGGTGCCAGTCCCGGGATCGGGATGGTGATGCCGGGCAGGATCTCCACCGGCGACGGCGTCACGACCACCGGCGGCACGAGTTCCGTCGGCAACTGGAACGTGCTCGACGGCGGCGCCGAGGTCTTGGTCGGTGCGGGCGCCGAATACGCCGGGACACCCGACTGCCCACCGATCGCACCCGGCTTCGGGAACTTCTCGACGTCGGTGTCCTCGAGGGCGCCGTCCATCGTGTCCTTCCAGATGTCGGACGGCAGACCGGAACCGTAGATCATGGCGCCGCCGCTGTTCTCCAGCGCCTGACCGTCGGTGGTGCCGACCCACACCGCCGTGGACAGCGACGGGGTGTACCCGACCATCCAGGCGTCCTTGTTCTTCCCGGTGTCACCGAGCTGTGCGGTACCGGTCTTCGCGGCCGACGGGCGTCCGCCTGCCAGATTGTGTCCACGCGAGTACCCGGCGATCGGCTCCATCGCCGACGTCACGTTGTTGGCGACGTCCTTGTCGATGCGGTCCTCACCGGTGTCGCCGCCGCGGTCGAGCAGCACCGTGCCGTCCGCGCTGACGACCTTCTGCACGAAGTGCGGCGCGTGGTACGTGCCCGACGCGGCGAGCGTGGCGTACGACGACGCCATGTCCAGGACCCGCGACTGGTACTGGCCGAGCACGATGCCGTTGTTCGGCCCGCTGCCGTCCGGCTCGGTCAGCGACGGCCCGACACCGGGGATCTCCTTCGGGATGCCCGCCTTGTGGGCCATGTCGGCGATCGCCTGCGGTCCGCCGTCGAGTTCGAGTTCCTGACGGTAGAAGCTGGTGTTCAGCGACCGTTTCAGCGCCTCGGCGATGGTGCAGGTGCCGCAACCCTCGCCCTCGACGTTGCTGATGGTGATGCCGTTGACCGTCAGCTCCGAGCTGTCGTACATCTGCGACAGCGGGATGCCCTGGTCGAGGGCCGCGGCGAGACCGAACACCTTGAACGACGAACCGGTCTGCAGGCCGGCGTTCGCGAAGTCGTAGCCGCCGCCGTCCTCGCCGCCGTAGTACGCCCGCACCGCGCCGGTCTTCGGGTCGACCGACACGACACCGGTGCGCAGGTTCTCCGGCTCACCCTCCATGTTCGAGCGGACCGAATCCACGGCCGCCGCCTGGGCGACCGGGTCGATGGTGGTGGTGATCTCGAGGCCCTCGGTGTTGAGCAGCTGCTCGCTGATCCCCGCCTCGCCCAGCTCCCGCAGGACCTGGTTCTTGATCAGGCCCTCCGGTCCGGAATCCTGGTTGCCGTTGTCGACCTGAGCGATCGGCACGTACGGCGGGTACTGCATCACCGACCGCGCCGACTGCTGCAGCGTTCCCGCCGACACCATGCCGTCGAGCACGTAGTTCCAGCGCGCCTGCGCGCCCTCCGGGTTGGTCTCCGGGTCGAGCAGCGACGGCAGCTGGATCGACGACGCCAGCACCGCGCTCTCCTCGACCGTCAACTGGTCGACGGGCTTGTTGAAGTACGCCTTCGACGCGGCCGCGATGCCGTACGCACCACGCCCGAAGTAGATGGTGTTCAGGTACGCGGCGAGGATGTCGTCCTTGGACCACTCACGGGCCATCTTCGACGAGATGACGAGTTCCTTCATCTTTCGCGTCAGCGAACGCTCGGAACCGACCATCGTCTTCTTCACGTACTGCTGCGTGATGGTCGAGCCACCGCCGGCGCTGTCCTTGCCCAGCACGTTGTCGCGGGCGGCACGCGCGAAACCGCCGATCGAGAAGCCGGGGTTCGAGTAGAAGTCCCGGTCCTCGGCCGCGAGCACCGCGTCGCGGGTGTGCTTCGGGATCTGGTCGAGCGTCACCTCTGTGCGGTTGCCCTCCGGCGGCACCACCTTGCTCAGCACCGACGTGCCGTCCGACGCGTAGATCGTGGCGACCTGGTTGGTCTTGAGGTCGCCGGGACGCGGAACGTCCTGGACGACGTAGGCCGCCATGAACAGCAGGATCGGGATGATCAGACCCAGCGCGACACACGCGTACGCCGTCCGGCGCACGATCTTCCACCGCGACTTCTTCACAGCCGTCTTCTTTCCACCCTTCGGCGGTTCGCCACCGCGGCCGCCACCGGTCTTGCGACCGTTCGACGGCGGCGGTCCGGGCGGGCGCCCACCGGGGCCCGACTGGTTACGCGCCACCGGGGGCGCACCCGCGGGACGTCCGGGCGGGGGACCGGGACGGCGCGGCGGGGGACCGGGCGGCCTGCCCCCACCCTGCGGCGGCGGACCGGGGCGACGCGGCGGCGGGCCGGGAGGACGGCCACCACCCTGCGGGGGCGGAGGCGGCATCCGTCGCGGTTGGGGGCCGCCCGATCGGCCCGGCGGGGGACCACCCGCAGGCTGTCCGCCGCGGGGTGGTGGACCTCCGGGGCGTCCCTGTGGCGGGGGGCCACTCGGTCGTCTCGGTCCGTTCGGTCGATCACCCGGGGCGTTGCTGCGGGGGGAACTCACGTACAAATCTCCAGTGGTTGTGGACCGGCTTCAGTCCTGCGTTACGTCTGTGGGCATTCTTCGGCCCGCGTCCGTGTTCGGGCGTGTCTACTCGCTCGCGGTGCGACGGCTCGGAGGCCGAGGCCGTGGCGACGACCGCCTGGGCCGTTTCGGTGCGGGCACGGTACCGAGAACATAGGACTGAACCAAATGGTTCCAGCTGCATGTCCGGCACACCTCGACCACGTGAACCGAGAACTCCTCCTGAGTGGACGCAAGACGCACCAACTCCTCGGCCGTACGAGCCGAACCCGACACCGGGCCCAACTTGTCGCCGAAGACCCAGGAAACCAGAGTCAACTGCTCCTTACGGCAGATCGGGCACACCACGTCACTGCCCTTGCCGTGGAACTTTGCGGCACGAAGCAGGTAGGGGCTGGCGTCGCAGACCTCCTTGACACCCGTCCTGCCCGAGTAGACCTCGGCCAGGAGAGACCGGCGCTGAAGCGCATAGTCCACCACCTGCCGCTGTATCCGCACGGAGACCAGAGTACGTGCGTCGCGTTCGGAGAGAAGGGGTCGGTCGAGTGACGCTGGTCAAACACGGTTACCGCACTACGATGCCGATGTGGCCTCAGGACCGTCCTCGCACACTCGCGCACGTGACCTCGACCGGGTCAACGCGTGCAGCCGACTCGACGCCGCGTACGCCGACGGCCAGCTCGGCGCCGCCGAGTACCACGACCGGTCCGCCCAGGCCCTGTCCGCGAAGACCCTGGCCGAGCTGAACCTGCTGATCAACGACCTGCAGCTGCCGTCGTCGGTCACGGAACAGGCACCCGTCCGGAGCCCGGGATCACCCCGCCGCGCGCTGCGGATCGCGGTCGCGTGCGGGGCGGTGATCGCGGTCGGCGCAATCGGTCTCGCGCTCACCGGGCAGGACGGCCCGGACCCCGTCGTCACACCGGTCCCGGCGCAGGTCGAGAAGCCCCTGGTCCAGCCGGAGGTCGCGGTGCCCGCCGTCGAGCCGATCATCGTAGGAGCGGCGCAGCCCCTCACCCAGGACGGGATCCGCGCCCTCTTCGAGCAGTACCGGCAGAAGTTCGGCGACCTCACCGTCCACGAACTGGGGTTGTACGACCAGTACGCGATCCTGTCTCGGACGGCGCTCGACGCCCCCGACAAGGTCGACCGGTACGACTTCCGCGGCGGATTCAAGGCGTCGGGCATCCGCACGCAGCGCCTCCCCGGAACCGGCGAGGTCGACCTCGCCCAGGTCGACGTCCCCGCACTCGTCGCGCTCATCGCCGACGCACCGCGGCTGGTCGGCGTCCCGGACGGCAGCATCGGGCACGTCCTCCTCGCCGACGGCGGCAAGGGACCCGCCATCAACGTGTACGTCTACGACAAGGCCCGGACCGGCGGCGGCTACCTGCGGGCGACCCTCGGCGGCGACGTCTGGCAGGTGAACCCCGCGAACTAGGGGTTTGCGCTCTAAGATCCTCGGGTGGCCAGCCGATACCCGCCGAACACGCGGGCACGTGACATCGATCGAGCCAACACGTCCGCACTGCTCGATGCGGCGTTCGGCGACGGCCAGATCACCAAGGCGGAGCACCGCGCGATGTCCGAACTCGCCTCGGAGGCCCGCACCCTGGCCGACCTGGACGTTCTGGTCGGTGACCTGCAGCGGCCCGCCGACGCTCCGCCGGACGCCCGGCCCCCGCGCGACACCGCCAGGCCCTGGTTCCCGCTCGCCGTAGCCGCGGTCGCCGTCGTGGCGGCGGTCGGCGCCTTCACCCTCGCCGACGGCGACGACGCGGACGCCACCGTGACGCCCGTCGCGCAGCAGATCGATTTCGATGCCGTCGAACCGCTGGTCGTCGCGACCCCGAACCCCGTGTCCCCCGAGGGCATGACGGTGTTCCTCGACCGGTACCGCGCCAAGTTCGGCGACCTGATCGTCGACGACCTCACCCTCTACGAGGGCGGCCACGCCAGCCTCGAACGCGCGCTCCCACTCGAACCGAACCGGATGGTGAGCTACGACTACCGCGGAGGGTTCACCCCGTCCGGAACCCCGACCACCCGGAAGGTCGACACCCCCGTGTTCGACCTGACGACGCTGAACCTGGACAGGATCGGCGGAACGGTCGCGGGCGCTCCGGTGAGCCTGAACGTCCCCGACGGAAAAGTCAGTCACATCTCGTTCCAGACCGACAGCGCCGGCCCCACCGTGTCGATCTACGTGAACAACGAGTTCAGCGAGAGCGGATACATGGAACTCACCCCGTCCGGTGAACCTCTGAGCGTCCGCCCCTTCGGCCGATAGGACGCAGATGCCCAGGACCACACTCGCCGGTATCCGCGCCCGCGACTCCGACCGCGCCGACGCGTGCGGGCTGCTCGACGCCGCCCTCGCCGACGGTCAACTGTCCGCCTCGGAACACGCCGCCCGCACCTCCACGGCGATGCGGGCGAAGACGTTCGACGAACTCGAACGCCTGATCGGGGATCTGCAGATCCCCAGCCGCCTCGCGGCCAGCCCCGTCGTGTCGCCGCGCCGCCGCCGATCGCCCCGGCGATGGGTGTACGCCGCGATCGTCGTTGTCGCCGCGGCCGCCGTCGGCGGCATCGCCGGAGCCGTCGCGAACAGCGACCTCGGCCCGTCGAAATCGGTGCCGAATCTGACCACCGGCGCGGGCCTGCACTTCTTCCTCGAGGAGTACCGCGCCGAGTACGGCGACACCGTCGCCGACGACGTCGGCCTCTACCCGGAACACGCCGTCGTCGACCGGCCTGCGTCCGGCAACGCGAGGCAGTCCGATTCCTACCTCTACGACGGCGAGTTCGACGACTGGGGCAGTTCCTCCAGCCGCGCCGCCGACGAAAGGTCCTTCGACCTCGGCACCGTCGACCAGGTCGCGATCGCCGGACTGCTCGCCGGGGCACCCGAAACCCTGCGCGTCCCCGACGGCGCGGTAGAGATCGTGTCCTTCGGCTACGAACCCGGCTCCGACGACGGACCGCCGACCATCTCCATCCACGTGAAGAACGCCGACGGCGACAGCGGGCACATGGTCGTCGGATTCGACGGCGAGCCGTTCGACATCTACCCGTACGAGGACTGAGCGTCCGGGCGACTGTCCCGCCCCCTCGCAACATCGTCGGCGCTTCCGCGTGCCCGGACCAGGGTCGACAACCTGTGACGGCTTGTCCCATGTATCGAGCGGGCGTATCGTCCTATATATCGGTGCGATATAGTTTTGAATCGCATCACACGGTTAGGTCGGGCGACTCAGGGGGTGGACATGCTCGAATTGGCAATTCTCGGGCTGCTCCACGAGTCACCCATGCACGGATACGAGCTACGCAAACGGTTGACGGGACTCCTGGGTGCTTTTCGCGCCTTCTCGTACGGTTCCCTCTACCCGACGCTCCGACGCATGCAGGCCGACGGTTTGATCGCCGAGGACGCAGGTCCTCCGGGGACCGTCAAGCGTCGCGCCCGCCGCGTCTACCAGCTCACTCCGATCGGCAAGGAGCGGTTCAAGGAACTGGTCGCCGACACGGGTCCGCAGAACTACACCGACGATGGATTCGGCGTTCATCTCGCCTTCTTCAGCCGCACCCCCGCCGAGGCGCGGATGCGGATTCTCGAGGGCAGACGACGCCAGGTCGAGGAGCGCCGGGAGGGGCTTCGAGACGCGATCGGCAGAGCGAGCGGCACGCTGGATCGCTACACCAAGCAGCTCCACCAGCTCGGCCTCGAATCCAGTGAGCGTGAAGTGCGCTGGCTCAACGAGCTGATCGCCGCCGAGCAATCGACAGCAACACCTAAGAAAGAAGGAGAACCCGACCATGGGTGAGAACAGCACCGCGGTGCGCGTAGCCATTGTGGGCGTGGGGAACTGTGCCTCGTCCTTGGTTCAGGGCGTGCAGTACTACAAGGACGCCGACGAGACGGCGACCGTTCCCGGCCTCATGCACGTCAAGTTCGGCAAGTACCACGTGCGCGACGTGCAGTTCGTCGCCGCGTTCGACGTCGACGCCAAGAAGGTCGGATTCGACCTGTCCGAGGCCATCTTCGCCAGCGAGAACAACACCATCAAGATCGCCGACGTCCCGCCGGCCGACGTTCCGGTGCTCCGCGGCCCCACCCTCGACGGCATCGGCAAGTACTACGCCGAGACCATCGAGATCTCCGAGGCCGAGCCCGTCGACGTCGTCAAGGCTCTGAAGGACGCCAAGGTCGACGTGCTGGTCTCGTACCTGCCCGTGGGTTCCGAGGACGCCGACAAGTTCTACGCCCAGTGCGCCATCGACGCGGGTGTCGCGTTCGTCAACGCCCTGCCCGTGTTCATCGCGTCCGACCCCGAGTGGGCCGCGAAGTTCAAGGACGCCGGCGTCCCGATCGTCGGTGACGACATCAAGTCGCAGGTCGGCGCCACCATCACCCACCGCGTGATGGCGAAGCTGTTCGAGGACCGCGGCGTGCAGCTCGACCGCACCATGCAGCTGAACGTCGGCGGCAACATGGACTTCAAGAACATGCTCGAGCGTGACCGTCTGGAGTCGAAGAAGATCTCCAAGACGCAGGCCGTGACGTCGAACCTGACCCGCGACCTCGGTCCGGGCAACGTGCACATCGGCCCGTCGGATCACGTCGGCTGGCTCGACGACCGCAAGTGGGCGTACGTCCGCCTCGAGGGTCGTGCGTTCGGTGACGTTCCGCTGAACCTGGAGTACAAGCTCGAGGTCTGGGACTCCCCGAACTCGGCAGGCATCATCATCGACGCCGTCCGCGCAGCCAAGATCGCCAAGGACCGCGGCATCGGCGGACCCGTCTACCCGGCGTCCGCGTACCTGATGAAGTCCCCGCCGGTCCAGATGGCGGACGACAAGGCTCGCATCGAGCTCGAGGCGTTCATCATCGACGCGGAGTAATCCACACAGCAGTACTGAGCACATAGGTCGCTCAGCTCCCGGGCGAATGCACCTTTCGTCGTCTTCACGGCGACGAAAGGTGCATTCGCCTTTGTGTTCGACTTCTTGTCAGACCCTCCCTCTACGGTGACGCCCAGGATTCATCGAGGGAGGCGTGATGTCCGACAACACTTTCGATCGCGAGATCGACGACGCCTGGACCGAGCTCCAGGACCGTCTGACCGGCTACGTGCACGCGATGGAGGACGACGACGAACTGGTGCTGCAGTCGCAGTACGACAGCGTCGACGAGGGCCTCGTCGAGACCGCCGCGTGTGTGCGGTTCTTCGCCTGGGCCGGCGACAAGGTGCGGTGCGAGGTACCGTCCAACCGCTTCCTGCACCCGGCGCGGGCACTCACCGCGGAGGAGCACGATCGGCTGATCGAACTCGGCTGGAACCGCCCCGACCTGTGCGAGCACGCCGATCAGGGCAACGGTTCCGCGTCGTACTACCTCGACGCCGACCGGGAGGACGCCCACCTGCTGGCGTCGATGACCGTCGCCGTGTTCCGGGAGATCTGGGACCTTCTGCACCCCTCGTTCCTGAAGGCCATCACCGGCGGCCGGGACGAGACCGCCGAGTTCGGTACCGCCGACGTCCCCGCCCAGCTGCGCGACGGCACCGGATTGCGCGACCGTGTCGACGCCGCGGTCGAGGCCATGCTCGAACAGGAGCCGGGCAAGGACGCGGACGGCGACATCCTCGTGTGGGTCGGCGACCTCCCCACGTATGTGCGGGTCATCGAGGAGGACGCCCGGGTCGAGGTGTTCGCGCGCGTAGTCCACACGATCAGCGACCGCACGCGCACGGCGGAGGCGCTCGCCGACCTCAACCGCCAGTGGCCCGACATCAAGTTCCTGCTCATCGTCGACAACGTGGTCGCCGTCATGCGCGTCGACGGATCACCGTTCGTCGCCGATCACCTGGTGTCGGTGTTCCGGATGTTCGAGCATTTCGTGGACACCGTCGACGACGCGTTCGCCGAAAGGCTTGGCGGCAAACTCAATTCCACACCCGACGCCACCGCCGCGTCCGCCGAACACGAATGCGCGGACGAGTTCCCCGCCGCCCTCGTGACCCTGATCCACCTCGACTCCGAGAGCGGCCTCGACCCCGACGACGTCGCGGAAATCTGCGGACGCGACCGCGACACCATCCTCGAATTCCTCCGCCTGTGCTCCGAGCAGGAGATCGAGTGGCGTCACAACGCCGAACTCGCCCGCGAGGAGGAATCCGAAGAGGCCGACATGTGCGAGGACGAGGCAAGGGCGTGGGCGAAGACGAAGGAAAGCCTCCGCGCCGCGCTGCGAGTTGTGGTGCTGCCGCACCGAACTCCGCCGCGCGGCGGGTTCCAGAACCTCGGCTAACCCGGCAACGGGATGATGACGCCCGGCAGGATTTCGATCTGGGTCGGCGCCGGGACGGGTGCGGGCACCGGCGGAACAGGCGGCACCGGGACGGCCGCCGGGGGCGGAACCTCGACGGGCGCGGGTGTGGG
>NZ_JBHUSF010000351.1:0-9199 GCF_042673295.1 Rhodococcus sp. NPDC057014 | reverse complement strand
CACAACGCATCCGGAACCAGCCTCAGTGACAACTCATCTACCACGCGTCACATTATGTCCCACACGTCACTTCATCCACATGAGACACGCTCTAAGGCCCGTCTGCCACGCTTCGTCGTATCCACGGGGTGAAATCCGAGCGGGGAGGCGACGGGTGGCATACAGCATCAGTCCCGACACCAGGGACACTCGCCTGGACCCCGAGGCCGGCATCAGCACCACCCCGGCCGCCAAGCCCGCCGGCTACCGCACGGCAGCAAACTATGAGAATCGTGCCGCCGACCGCGACGGGGCCCGGGAACTGGACCGGATGGTCGAGGACGCCGCATTCACCCGCGCCCGCAAGGACCTCGAACGAGCCTTCCCTCGGACCACGGTTCCGGAGGTCTCCGAGCGGAAACGCCGGGAGCTGCCGATCCCGGATTCGATTCGCCAGCCACCGAGTTCGCGGCAACGCAAGGCCCGGTCGGTGAACAAGAACCGGGCACAAACCCAGCTTCCGAAGGTCGGGTACACCGCGGTGCAGAACCTGATCACCGACCCCGACCGGTGGGACGAGGTCGGCGGCGCGCTCTCACGCGGGCGGGGCGACGCCCAGCAGTTGGAGGAGACGATGCGCTCCCAGGTCCAGCGTGTCGATCGCGCGATTCAGACCGCGGAACGGTTCAACGACCGCGGCCACATCCTCTACGCCGCAGTCCGCCTCCCGCACACGACACCGCAGGAGGCGGCGAACCTGCCGTCGACCCTGCAACCCGGCTCCCGCCTCGAATTCGACCGGTACACCGGCGCGGCGCATGCCCTGCACGAACTCGATCAGACACTGACCGAACGGGACGTTGTGTTCGAGATCGACACCGGCCGGGGCATGTACCTGGGCCGCTCCGACACGGTCGACGACACCGCGCACCTGCTGCCGCGCGGGATGCGGTTCGAGGTGATCTCCTCCGGCCCGGGACGTTACCGCCGCCCGGATGGATCGATCGGCGAGCAGATGATCGTGCAACTGAAAGACATCACCGACGAGAAGGAGTTGTGATGGGACTGTTCACCGACGGCAAGGGCCGCCCCGAACTGATCATGCACCCGGACATCAAGCTGGGACGCGCACAATACCGGCCCGTCGACGACAAGCCCGAGCCGGAGGAGACACCGAAGCAGCGCGCCCGCCGCGAGCTGAAAATGCGCCTGAGCGCCGAGAAACGGACACGGGAGAAGAAAGAAAAGACCGGAGACACCAACCCCCAGCAGGGGTGACGCCTCCGGCTCATCCTGTGCAACCGCAGTAGACGAGACACTACCTCAGGTAGTACAGCAGTGACGGGACCCGGGGACCTCATGGATCGGCTGTCGCGGGCGACGCCGTCGACGTGCTGGGCGGTCACCCCGGCCGAGGCACTCGATCATCTCGGTTTCCTACTCGAGTTCACCAGCGCGACATGCCGTGGGTGAAACCATCGGCGGCGCAGTCACGTACGAGGCACCGTCCGTGGCCGACGTACTCCGGCATCACCGACGTTGTTCGCAGTGATGCAGCCGTCAGGTCAACTGCCGAATGCGAGGCAGCGTATCGGCAATCTGCTCGAAGAGGGTGGGCCAGCCGCGCCGCAGCCAGGTCAGCCGGCCGCGGTCGAGGTGACCGCCGTCGATCAGGTGTGACAGCCGGTGCTGGTGTTCGGGCACACCGAGCTCTCGGAGCCTGGTGTAGACGGGGTTGACCGGCAATCGGTGTCGGGAGATGTGCGCCCACACGTCGGTGGTGGCCCAGTTCCAGATCGGCCCATACGCCGTGGTGCCGTCCGCGCGGACGATGACCCCGTCACGGAGACCCTTGCGGGTGTAGAGCAGGCGGCGGGCGGTCGATTCGTCGGCCCGCACACCCCACAACTCACCCGGCCCGAGGACCTGATGGGCGCGGCGGGCGGGTTCGGTGATCAGCACCTGGTGCAGATCCACGAACGCGGCGGCGGTCGGCGCGTGGTGGTCCCACAACCCGGAGTCGGCGAGGACAGCGAGCAGCGGCGGATCAGTACGGATACGGTGCAGATCCAGCCGCCAAGTGTGGGCGAGTTCGGTGAGGTAGTCGTAGGTTTCGGGGTAATCGAGACCGGAATCGAAGAACACCACCGGCACATCCGGATCGACCCGGCGGGCCAGGTCGAGAACGACGAGCGAGTCCTTGCCGCCGGAGAACGCGACGTACCCGTCATGCGCGGTCAGGTGCGCCTCGATCCGCCTGAGGATGCCGTCGATGGCGCCCGGACCGGC
Organism: Rhodococcus sp. NPDC057014; assembly: GCF_042673295.1. Classification (NCBI taxonomy): domain Bacteria; kingdom Bacillati; phylum Actinomycetota; class Actinomycetes; order Mycobacteriales; family Nocardiaceae; genus Rhodococcus; species Rhodococcus sp. NPDC057014. The sequence continues at coordinate 6,931 of NZ_JBHUSF010000351.1, read as the reverse complement.
CTTTGTCGACGGCGCCCGCAAACCACGGAGCACGCTCAGGTCCAGGCCGGGGCCGGCTGCATCCACCACACTTGGCAGGTTACGGTGCCGCCATGACCCTCGCCGCCGACACCGATGTCGTCTGGGCCGCCTACACCGCCGCCGTCGGGCCCGTCGACGCGGCAACGCCCGACGACCGAACGGCGGGGTGCGCGCGCTGCGGCCACACCACACCGGTGATGTTCCCGGTCGGGCAGGTGATCTCTCGGCGGTTCACCGGCTTCGAGTCCTGGACGAACCTGGCCGCCCGGAAACTGTGTCAGGTGTGCGCGTGGGCATACCGAGACCGGACGTTGCGCTCCGCCGCGCATATCGTCACCCGCGATCCCGCCACACTGAGGCCGGCAACCCCAGCACTGCTACACCAGGTGCTCTCCACCACCCTCGGCGCGGACACCGCGGTGATCGTGCCGCTGCGACCCGGCCGCAAACACCTGATACCCGATGCGATCTGGGGCGCCGTCACGATCGACGACACCCACCTCACCTGGCAGGACCACGACGCCGCTCGGCTGGTGGTGATGTCCCGGCTCCGAGGCCACGGCTTCACCGAAACCATGCTCCGCAACAACGCCCCCACCTACTCCGTGCTGCACCGCCTCCCCGCCGATCGCTGGCCACAGGTCTTCGACGACTGGAACCTGTTGGCGCCGTGGCGGCACGCGGACCCGTGGTGGGAAGTCGGCCTCCGCGCCACCCGATAGCACCAGCACACTCCGGCACCGTGACCTCGCCAAACCATCAGCCGATGAATGTCGTCGGACCGTTTCGGCGGCGAACCGATGAGCTCTCGACTCGAGAAAACCCCGTTCCTTCTCTAGCATTGCGGTGATGACTATGTCGGGGGAGAACGCACTGTCAGTGACCGACCGCTGGCTGGCCGCGGTTCCACAGCTACCCGGGCTGACCGACCCCGCCTCGCAGGTGGCGGAGCGGTTGGTGTTGTTGCTGCACTACGGGATCGACTGGTCCGACCGCAACTGGGTGGCCGCCCGCCGCGGCGACTACTGGGACACCCTGCTGCCCACCCGGGTCCGGTTGGCCACCTACAACAGCATCAACCTGCACCAGTGGTGGACCGCCTCCGCCGCCCGGCTCGGCTCCGCCCCGCGCACCGACGAACAACGCTCCGAACTGGCCATGCTCCTCACGAGCGAGCCGCGGCCGGTGCTGCAGGTGATGCGCGATCAAACCACCGCGCTGACGTTGCGGACCCGGATCGTGGCCGACGCGGTCCGCGGCGCCCGCACCGACCACGGGTTGGCATCGTGACCGTCTCGCGGGTGTGGGAGATCGAGATGACCGCGAAATCCCCGATCTCGCACCGCGGGGAGCTGATCGGCACCACCGCGATCGGCCGGCGCATGAAAATTCTCCAAGCCGACGGGGCGGTGGAGCTGGTCCCGGTCATCTCCGGCAACTCCTTCCGCGGCGTACTGCGCCGGATCGGCGAAGAACTGCTGCGCGACGTCCTCGGCTACGAGGGCCAGCTCCCGCTGGCGGTCGCACACACCCTCCGCAACGGCGGCGCGATCGTGAAAACCCAGGCGGAGCCGATCACCGGCCGCCGCCTGCACCAACTTCGGGAACTGATCCCGCAGCTGAGCGTGTTCGGCGGCGCCATCGGCGCGGCCCCGATCGATGGCTGCCTACGCGTCGGCCACGTGGTGCCGATCGTCACCGAAGCCACCCCGATCCTGCGCCGTACCTACGAAGGTCCGATCCCGTCCCGGTTCGATATCGAGGCTCTCGAGTCCTACTCCCACCTCGACGACGTCACCACCGGCCATGCCGGCACCGCCGTCGACCTCACAGCCGGGGCGGGTGGGTCGGGGTCGCCGGTGATGCGATACGACATCGAAACGCTGGCGCCGGGAACCCGCTTCGAATCGTGGGTACAGCTGGTCCGCGGATCCGACCTCGACCACGCCTTCACCGCCGATGTACTGGCCGAGTTCACTCGATCGGGCTGGCTGGGCGGGCGGACCGGGATCGGCCACGGCCAGATCGCCACCACCCTCGACCCACCCTCTGGCGGTGCTCCGGTGGTCGATTGGCGGGAGATCGTCGCCGCACGGCGCGATGAGGCCCTTCACATGCTGCTCTCGCTCCCCGCATGACCCTGCCGATCGCTGCGGGGATGGTGCCACTGATCGTCCGGGCCCGAATGGCCGCCGGGGTTGCGCACGCGGTGCCGTGGGGGATCAGCCTGGACGGGCTCCTCGCCTCGGAGATCCGGGAGAACACCAAGGCCGCCGCCCGGGCATCCGGAACCGACTACGAGCCGTACAGTCTCGACATCGTGCCGGAGGATCTGGACCTGCCGCTGGCGCGCTGCCCCGGCGACGGCGCCGACCGGTGGCATTGGGCGGCGACATTCGCCTGGCCGGAGGACGAGGTCCCGGGCCCGCACGTGCAGTACTGGTCCGCCCGCCCGGATCAGCAGGCCCTGGGCCAGATGGCGGATCAACTGCCTGCGTTGGTGTCCGAACGGCAGGGCCGCTACCGCTCCCGCGTCATGCCGCTCCCGCTCACGGTCTGCCGGCACCTGGTCTGGCGGGCGGTCGGACACCCGGCCGCGGTCGCCGAGCTGCTGACGCCCATCGTCTCGATCGGGAAGAAACGGGGCGCCGGACACGGCCACATCCTGTCCTGGGAGATCACCGAACACCCGGCCTCCGACCCGTGGGAGTTCGCGCACCTGCACCCCGACGGCACACTCGGCCGCACCGCACCCGCGACCTGCCTCCCCGAGCACGGGCACGTGCCGACCGGTGGGGAGGGGCGGATGGGTTTGCGGCCGCCCTACATGCACCCCTCCCGTCGCACACCGGTGCTGCTCCCAGCGACCTGACCAACTTCCGGGAAAAGACATGGGGCCCCGACCTTCCCACCCGGCCCCTCACCGATGCGAAACGGTACTCACCGGCACGGGGCGCCCTGTGGCGGCAAGAAACCCCCTCCCCGGAATGGCCATTGAGGCGGGTTCGGAGAGGGTTTAGCGTAGAAGGTGCGAGCCGTATCCCGTCGGGTCGAGACTTGACACATTCCGGGATACGACTCGCCACTCTACCGAGATTGTTCGCAGGCGAGGCGAATTCCTCGGGTGAGTCAAAGCAGGACGGCGGTGTTGTTCACGTCCCGGTTCCCCAGGTCTGCGACCTCGGCAACCATCGTGGACCACACCGGAATGCGTGAGTGAACGAACACGCACCGTTGCGGTACATGCCGGGTACCGGCATATTCGGGTGCATGCGCAGCCCTGACGGAAGTGACCTCGCAACCCGACGCCGTGACGCTCAGCGAGTGGTACAGCATCTGCGATTTCTTGCCGAAAATTACGTCGATCAGGCGCTCGTCAAGGACGCACTGCTTCGGGGGTTTTCCCAGTCGGAGGTGGCGAAACTGCTTGGCATGAGCAAGAAGACGGTCAATACCCACGCCCGGGTGCCGTTCATGCAATACGCGGCAGCGATCGACTCCCGTATCGATGACCTCTGTCGCACGGACCGAGAATTCTTCGCCTATGTGTGGGGCTCCGATGAGGCAGCGAACGCGGCTGTCGCACGGTGCAAGCAGTACGACCGCGAACGCCTACTGGTGGAGTCCGATGGCTGAACCCCCACGCCTACGCTCGGTGGACACGTCTCGGCGGTTTCTCGGGACCCGGGTCCGTGGCCAGCCGATTGCCTGGTCCAGCCGCTGATCCGTGTCCGTGACGCGGACTTCCATCAGAGCGAGCCGACAGACCGGCTGGCTTCATCCAGGTGGGAATGGAGTGTGTCCGAGTGCGCGGCCACGGTGCAACTCGTCCACTGCGGCCGCTGCCGATTGTGGGTTACCCAGCCTGGGACCCGCCTGTGGCGGTTGTGGCGCGCACGCTCCTGTTGTTAATAGGATGCTTTGACACGCAACGACAAAAGGTGGGGGATTCCATGTACGACCATGACCCGATGGGACGGATCAACATTCCGGCCCTGCGTTTCTTCATGACCTCGGCGCGCGTCCTGATCGGGGCGGCGTTGCTGCTCGTCGTCGGGGGCATTGCGGCGCTCTTCGTGCTGAACCTGGAAGGGTCGTTCACGGCGAGGTTGGTGGTGGGCGGTCCGGCGGTCATTCTCCTACTCGGGGGTGCCGCAGCACTCACGCTGTCGCGGTCGAAGCTGACGGAATTGCGATAGCCGAAGCGCCGTTTTCACAGATCACCCGCCGTCCGTCCAGGACGGGCGTGACCGCCGGTTGGTTTGTCCGGATCACGGCCGAGGACGGGGTCCTCCCGCCGGCAAACCGGCCGCCCGCGAGGGTGTGCGCGCGTTCCTCACCGACAACCACGCATCGGTGCGCATCAGGGCGGCCACCGTCCAACTGGTCAGAGCCGGCAAGCTCTCAGATCCGGGCGACATTGATGCGCGAAATGCAACGGAGGAGTGCACAAGATTAAGGTGACTGAAGCGTATCGACAGTATGTTCGCGACTGCCTGTCATCCTCGCCCGCCGCCGGGTTGCGGTGATGCGTTAGCGTGTCGGCACACAGGTAGGGGGAGTTCATGTTTGCTTGGTTTCGTCGGCCCGGACGATCCGCACGAGGGGAATCGTCCGCGGAGCGCGATGAGCGGTTGATCGACGAGGCGCTGGTGGCGGCGCTGACCGGTGACCGGCGCGAGGACTACATCGAGGCGTTGCTCGAGCGGGCCGAGGTCATGAAGGAATTTCACGTCGACGGCATCCGGTCGTGTTCTCGCGGCGTCAAGCCTTTGGGGCAGCTGGTGCGCTCGCCGGAGGAGATCCGAGACGAGACAGCCTCTTTGCGCAGGCAGCTGAGTTCGCGTTAGAGGTGGGGCATGGACCATGAGGAACAGGTCGCCACCCACCGATCCACGGAAGCCCCGCAGATCAGGACGGTGACGGATCACCGGTCTGGGCAGTGGGTGGCGACCTGTTGCTCGTCGCGACAGTCACAGTAGATCCTCCCTCCGACATTTAGCCTCGGAGGGAGTCCGCCGGCGGGCCACCATCGGACGGCATCCCCGGAGGAAGCCCATCCGCAGGGACCGTTCCTGCCGTTGACCAGCTGCATGATCAGCACCAGTCGTGAGGTCAGGCAGTGGTGACGATCCGAATCTCGGGATCGCCGTCACCGGTGCGCATCCGGTAGTGCGGACAGCCGACGATTTGGTGGGGCACTCGGATCGCCTGCCGGTCGGTGTCGAGGTAGAGCCGGTACGCCAGCTGCCCGTCCCGGTGCTCGCTGGTGTCCGGGTCGACGGCGCCGAGGAAATACCCCTGCGCGGCGTCGATGCCGGCGAAGATCGCCCGCGCCCACTCGTTCGGTTCGGCGGTGGGCAGATGCCGCGGCAGGCCCGTTGCGGCGTCGACGATGTGTATGAGCACGGTGACCACGAACCCCGAGACCGCCGGCGCCCACTGCTCGGCCGCGACCTCGAACATCGCGAGCGATGTGCAGATCCGCAGTTCGACATTGGTGCCGGTCCGGGCCGGGGTGGTGATGATATGCGGGTGCGCCGATGGCACCAGTGTGGTCAGTAACGGCAGCGCCTGGTGGTCGTGGGGGATGTTGTCGGAGGGAGCGGACACCAGCAAAAGGCTACGGGTTCACCCGTTCACGGAGTTCCGGGCGATCACCCGCACGGCGGCAACAGCACGTGCTCGTGGACACGAATGTCCACAATCGGTGTGTGCGCTGCGCTGATTCTCGGGCCGGGTAGGCGGCCGCGGCCGGGATCAAGGCTTGCCGCTGAGTGTCGCCGAGACCACCGATCCGTCGGGGCTCCGCGAGGGAGGGGGACCTCGAGCGGCTATGCGGCCTTCACCCCGAACCTGGCTGCAACCGAGGACCGACAGCTACTACTCGAACACATGTTCGAAGTACGTGTTACGCTCTCCATGGCGGGGCGGGTGGAGGCCAAGCGCCTCGGGAAGCATCCGCCCCGCGCCAACTTCAGTGTCGAGGTGAGACCGATGGACAGTGTGATGAGCAAGGCTGATGAACTCGATCGCTTGGTGGGCGAGCTGGTGACTCTGGATGAGCAGCGCGTGTGTATCGGTACCCAGCTCGTCGATCTCGAGCACTATTTCCGCAAGGCCGGCTACCCCGGGTTGTCGCGGCGTGCGCTCGATGCCTTCAGGACGCGGTACCTGGGGCGAGTCCTCGAGCTCGCCGACGGGATGCGCGAATAAGTGTGGACCCCACCCGCGTCGGCCTGACCGCAAGGCCGTATTCGCGCGATGTCATGTCGGTCGCGGTGTGTACTCTGTGCGCAGTTCCGGGAATCCTCCCCCCAATTCGATTCTCGGAACCCCCCGCCCCGGCGTCACCCCCCGACGTCGGGGCACCCCAATGCCCGGACATCTCGCCTGCACGCCGCCCGTCGGCGGCCGCGGTCCCGCGGCCCGGCGAGGTCACCTCCGGCATCCCCGCTGATCGTGCCGTCAAGGTCTGTGCCGGTGGCATTGTGCGGTGCGGCTACCCGCGGACGTGTCACGTGTCTCCGGGCATGGTCACCGCGATTTCTGTCTCCATTCCCTGGCACTGCAGTCGTCACGACGCGAGGCGGGCCGTCCCAGGTGCTGTGCCGCGACGGGCGATCGGGACGCCATCGCGTGAGCGGATGGGGTTGGTGACGCCCGTGGCGGGCCCGGTGTGGGCTGATGGTCAGCCCACGCGGATGCCCTGGTCGGCGAGGAACTCGCGGGCACGACCCAGCTGGCGGTCGGTGGAGAAGGCGTACCACTGGTCGGCGAGGCCCTCCTGATGGACGAGGTCCCGGAACCGGTGAAACGCACCCTTGCCCTCGATCGCCCACTCCAGCCGCTCCCGTAGCCCCGAATCATGCTGCCGCTGGGCGAAGGCCGCCATGTCCCGCCACCCTTC
>NZ_JBHUSF010000350.1:0-9223 GCF_042673295.1 Rhodococcus sp. NPDC057014 | reverse complement strand
GCGCCAGCCGCATCGGGTTCTTCTTCTTGTCGGGCTCGCCGCCGTCCGTCTTCGACGCCGTCGCCTGGGTGGTGGTCTGCGGGCGCCGGTAGTTCCCGGCGCCGGAGTTGACGGCACCGAGGATCGTGGTGCGGTCCTCGTCGCTCATGACCATCGGCGCGCTGGGGCGCTGCCCGCCGAGAACCCGGACCAGGTCGCTGCGCATGTCCGCGGCGGTCTGGTAGCGGTTGGCGGGGTTCTTGCTCATCGCCTTGAGGATCACCGAGTCGAGCTCACGCGGAATGTCCGGGTTGACCACGGACGGCGTCTGCGGGTCCTCCCGCACGTGCTGGTACGCGACCGCGACCGGGGAATCACCCTTGAACGGGGGTTCGCCGGTGAGGATCTCGAACAGCACGCAACCGAGCGAGTACACGTCCGACCGGGCGTCGACCTGCTCGCCGCGAGCCTGCTCGGGCGACAGGTACTGGGCGGTGCCGATGACGGCGGCCGTCTGTGTCATGGGGCTGGACGCGTCGGAGATCGCCCGCGCGATGCCGAAGTCCATCACCTTCACCGCGCCCGCACGGTTGATCATCACGTTGGCGGGTTTCACGTCACGGTGCACGATGCCGTTGCGGTGGCTGAAGTCGAGCGCCGCGCACACGTCCGAGATGACTTCCATCGCCCGGCGCGGCGCCATCGGGCCCTCGCCGCGCACGATGTCCCGCAACGTGTCGCCGTCGACGTATTCCATCACGATGTACGGCAGCGGTCCCGCGTCGGTTTCCGCCTCGCCGGTGTCGTAGACGGCCACGATCGCCGGATGGTTCAGTGCCGCCGCGTTCTGCGCCTCGCGGCGGAACCGCAGGTAGAACGTGGGGTCGCGGGCCAGGTCGGCACGCAGGACCTTGATCGCGACATCGCGGCTGAGTCGGACGTCCCGGGCGAGGTGGACCTCGGACATGCCACCGAAGCCGAGAATCTCACCCAGCTCGTAGCGTGAGGAGAGGTTGCGCGGTGTCGTCATGGCTGTCCTTGTGGGGTCGGAGTAGTTGACTCCTCCGACGTGGTCGTCGTGGTCGTCGTCGTGGGGGCGGTGGTGGTCGTGGTGGTAGTCGTCGTCGGCTCTGTCGTCGTCGTGGTGGGTGCTGTGGTGGTGGTCGTCGTGTACGTCGGCTCGGTGGTGTACGTCGTGTACGTCGGCTCGGTGGTGTACGTCTCTTCCTCGGTCGTCGTCGTGGTCGTCGGCCGCGGTGTCGTCGTGATCGTCCGCAGCGACGAGGTCACGGCCGGTGACGTCGGTTCCTTCGTGTCACCACCGTCGAACAGGACGAGTGCGAGCGCGATGATCGCTGCCAGCAGGATCAGACCACCCGCACCCCAGGCCACGGCCTTCTGGCCGTTGGTCAACCCGCCCTTCTTACCGTCACCGTTCGCGTCGTCCGGCGGCACCTGCCCGGTCACCGGTCCCGCATACGCGGTCTGGGAGGGCGGCATCATCTGGGTTGCGCCGGTCATCGGCGGCGGCAGCACCCGCGCCGCCCCCGTGCCCGACACGCCCGGCGGCGGAGGACGCCTGCCCGCCCGGACCGCCGCGACCGCGTCGGCGAACTCTCCGCCGCTGGCGTAGCGGGTGCTCGGATCCTTCGCGATCGTGATGTCGATGAGCTCGCGGATGTTCGGCGGCAGGTCGTTCGGCAACGGTGCCGGCGCCTCCTGCACGTGCTTCATCGCCACCGTGATGGCCCCGTCGCCGATGAACGGGCGCCGTCCCGACAGCGCTTCGTAGCCGACGATGCCGAGAGAGTACACGTCGCTGGCCGCGGTCGCGTCCTGGCCGAGCGCCTGCTCGGGGGCGATGTACTGGGCGGTGCCCATCACCATGCCGGTGCGCGTGACCGGCGAGTTCTCCACGGCCTTGGCGATGCCGAAGTCGGTGATCTTCACCTGACCTGTGGGGGTGATCAGGATGTTGCCCGGTTTCACGTCGCGGTGCACCACGCCGGCGTCGTGCGCCACTTGCAGCGCTCGGCCGGTCTGCTCGAGCATGTCCAGTGCGTGCGGCACCGCGAGACGGCCCACGCGCGCGAGGACGGCGTTCAGCGGCTCACCGTTGACGAGTTCCATCACCAGGTAGGCGGTGGAGTCGCCGGTGGCGTCGCGGACCTCGCCGTAGTCGTAGATCCCGGCGATGCCGGAATGGTTCAGCTGCGCGGTGGTACGTGCCTCGAAGCGGAACCGTTCGACGAACTCCGGGTCGGACGAGAACTCGGACTTCAGCACCTTCACCGCGACACGACGGTTGAGCCGGTTGTCGGTCGCTTCCCAGACCTGTCCCATTCCGCCCGTGGCGATGAGCCGGATCAGGCGGTATCGATTGGCGATCAGCGCGCCGTTGTTCAGTGCCACAATCAGCCCCCTTGTAGTCCGGCTGCGATGACGGCACGGCCGATAGGTGCAGCCACCGAGCCGCCGGTTGCGGCCAGTGCACGATCTCCACCGTCCTCGACGATGACCGCGATGGCCACGGTCGGGTTCTGGGCGGGTGCGAATCCGATGTACCAGGCGTGGGGCGGGGTGTTCCGTGGGTCGGTTCCGTGTTCGGCGGTGCCCGTCTTGGACGCGATCTGCACGCCCGGGATCTTGCCCTCGCCGCTGGTGTTGTTCTCGGAACCGATCATCAGATCGGTCAGGGTAGCCGCCACCTGGGACGACATCGCCTGGCCTTCGGACACCGGGTTGGTGGTCGCGAGATTGGAGAGGTCCGGGCCCTGCAGTTCCGACACCAACTGTGGTTGCATGCGCACTCCACCGTTGGCGACGGTAGCCGCGATCATTGCGTTCTGCAGCGGGGTGAGCGCCACGTCACGCTGGCCGATGCTGCTCTGGCCGAGTGCGGCGTCGTCGGGGATCGACCCGATGGTGCTGTCGGCGACGGGGAACGGGACGCCGGGCATCTGCCCGCCGATGCCGAGTGCACCGGCCTGGTCGCCGACGGCGTCGGCTCCGGTCTTCACGCCGAGTTCGACGAACGCCGTGTTGCAGGATCGCGCGAACGCCTCCCGCAGCGAGGCGGTGGGTGCGGCGCCGCACGTGGAGCCGTTGTAGTTCTCGAGCGTCGTCGACGTGCCGGGAAGGGTGATCTGCGGGGCCGCGGTCAGCTGGGTGTCGGGGGTGGTCCCGGCGGCGAGCGCGGCGGCGGTGACCACCACCTTGAACGTGGAACCGGGCGGGTACGTCTGCGACACCGCGCGGTTGATCAGCGGTTTCTCCGGGTCGGCGTTCAGGGCCTCCCATGCCTGCGTGGTCTCGGTGCCGTCGTGGCTGGCGAGCGAGTTGGGGTCGTAGCTCGGGGTGCTCACCATCGTGAGGATGCGTCCGGTGCTCGGTTCGATCGCCACGACCGAACCGGTGTAGCCCTTCGCCGTCAGTTCGTCGTACGCCACCTGCTGCATCACCGGGTTGATGGTGCTCACCACGTTGCCGCCGCGCGGGTCGCGTCCTGACACGAGGTCGAAGAAGCGACGCCCGAACAGCCGGTTGTCGGAACCGTTGAGGACGGGGTCCTCGGACCGCTCGAGTCCGGTGCTGCCGTACTGCATGGAGTAGAAACCGGTGACCGGTGCGTTGGCCAGCGGGCTCGACGGCGCCGCCGGATTCGGCGGGTAGGTGCGCAGATACTTGTAGCGGTCGTCGGTCGGAACGGACGCCGCGAGCACCTGCCCGGCCGCCGAGATCTGGCCGCGCTGACGCGAGTACTCGTCGAGCAGCACGCGCGAGTTCCGCGGATCGGCCCGCAGGTTGTCCGCCTTGATGACCTGGACGTAGGTGGCGTTGGCGAGGAGGGCGACCACCATCACCATGACGGCGATCGCGACGCGACGCAGAGGTGTGTTCATGAGCGCGGCACCATCTCGGTCGGGGCGTCGGCGATGGGTGCGGGCCCCTTCTTCTTCGGAACGGCCGGCTCGCGGGCAGCGTCGGAGATCTTGATGAGGATCGCGAGAAGGAGGTAGTTGGCGAGCAGGGACGACCCACCGTACGACATGAACGGCGTGGTCAGACCGGTGAGGGGAATCAGTTTGGTGACACCGCCGACCACCACGAACACCTGCACCGCGATCGTGAACGACAGACCAGCGGCGAGGAGCTTGCCGAAGCTGTCGCGGACGGCGAGCGCGGTGCGCAGGCCACGGATGACGAGGATCAGGAACAGCATCAGGACGGCGGCGAGACCGATGAGCCCGAGTTCCTCACCGATCGTCGCGACGATGAAGTCGGTTTTCGCGAACGGCACCTGGGCGGGCCTGCCGCTGCCGAGCCCCGTGCCCGCGACACCACCGGTCGCGAGCCCGAACAGCGACTGCGAGATCTGGTAGCCGGTGTTGTTGTAGTCGGCCAGCGGGTCGAGCCAGGTGCTGACCCGAACCCGGACGTGGCCGAACAGCTGGTACGCGAAGAAGAACCCGATGCCGAGCAGTCCGACACCGATCAGCAGCCATCCGACGCGTTCGGTGGCGATGTAGAGCATCACGAGCACGGTGCTGAACAGCAGCAGCGACGTGCCGAGGTCCTTCTCCAGCACCAGCACCCCCACCGACACCATCCACGCGACGAGGATGGGCCCGAGGTCGCGGGCGCGGGGAAGGTCGATGCCGAACACGTGCTTGCCCGCGGTGGTGAACAGGTCGCGCTTCGCGACGAGGACGGACGCGAAGAAGATGATCAGGAGGATCTTCGCGAACTCGCCGGGCTGAATGCTGAAGCCGGGGAGGCGGATCCAGATCTTCGCACCGTTCACCTCGGAGAAGCTCGACGGCAGGATCGCCGGGATGGCGAGGAACACCAGTCCGGCGAGGCCCAGGGTGTAGCTGTAGCGGGCGAGGAGGCGGTAGTCCTTGAGCAGCACCAGCACGGCCACGAACCCGGCGATGGCCAGCGTCGTCCACAGCACCTGCTGGTTGGCGTCCGGTGACGGGACGGGCAGCCCGAAGTAGGCGGCGGACTGTGCGTCGGCGAGGTCGAGCCGGTGGATCAGCACCAGGCCGAGGCCGTTGAGCAGCGCGACGATCGGCAGGATCAGGGGGTCGGCGTACGGCGCGAACCGGCGCACCGCGAGATGCGCGATCAGGAACAGCGCCGAGTAGGCGGCGGCGTACTTGGCGAGGTCCCAGGTGATGCTCTGTTCCTGGCTGGCCTCCACCAGCACCAGCGAGATCGTCGTGATCAGGATCGCGAAACCGATCAGGATCAGCTCGGTGCCCCGGCGCGTCGACTGGACCGGGGCTGGCGCGAACCCGCCGGGTGGACTGGGAAACTGCGCCCCCGGTGATGCACTTGCGACCGACATCAGCTAGCCGTCCTGCAGTTCTGACCGGGAACCTGGGTCACGGTCGGCGCCGGCGTGGCGGTCGGGGTCTGAGGGGCAGGCGTCTCCGGCGCCGGCAACGCTGCCGGAGGAGCGGGAGCCGGCGCGGGCGCGGGCGCCGTGGTCTCCGGGACCGGCGCGGGTGCCGGCGCCGGAACCGGACTCGGTGCCGGGGTGGTCGTCGTGGTGGTGGCGGACTCCGACTCGCACACCGGAAGCAGATCGTTCTGCGCGAGCCGCGTCATCTGGTTGCGGGCGTCGTCGAGCTTGCCCGAAGGCAACCCCGCACGCACCTGCTCACGAGCGGACGGCTGAAGGTCGTCGACCTCGAGGACGGTGCATCCGTTCGGAGATTCGGTCGGCGACATCAACGTCAGGTCGCCGGAATCGCTGACACAGCCGACCAGGTTCGCCTCGTGCAGCGAGTACCCGAGCACCGAGCCGGGAACTCCGCGCAGCACGGTGACGCGTTCGCCGTCGGCGCCGACGTAGTAGTTGTTGCGGACCAGAGCCCGACCCACGAAGGCAGCGACGGCGACCACGACGATCAGACCGAGCGCGAGTGCAGCCCACCACATGCGGTGACGCTTCTTCTTCGTCGGCGGTTCCTCGACCTGCGGGACCACCCGCTTCGGCGTGGCACGCGGCGGACGCATCGCCGCGGCACGTCCCGCGGCGGTGTTGGGCGGCGGCGTGTCCTCCTCGTCGTCGGCGGACGCGGCACCGGCCACGATGGGATGACTCTGCCCGTAATCGAGGTCGATGACGTCGGCGACGACAACGGTCACGTTGTCCGGACCGCCACTGCGCAGGGCGAGTTCGATGAGCCGGTCGGCGCACTCGTCCTGCGAGCCCTCCCGCATCGTGTTCTCGATGGTCTCGTCGCTGACCACGTCCGACAGTCCGTCGGAGCACAGCAGATAACGGTCGCCGGCGCGGGCCTCGCGGACCGTCAGCGTCGGTTCGATCTCGTTGCCGGTGAGGGCGCGCATGATGAGCGAGCGCTGCGGGTGGGTGTGCGCCTGCTCGGCGGTGATCCGGCCCTCGTCGACCAGCGACTGCACGAACGTGTCGTCCCGGGTGATCTGCGCGAGGGAGTCGTCGCGGAGCAGGTAGGCGCGGGAGTCACCGATGTGGACCAGCCCGAGCTTGTTGCCGGAGAACAGGATCGCGGTGAGCGTGGTGCCCATGCCGTCGAGTTCCGGGTCTTCCTCGACGTGATCGGCGATGGTGTCGTTGCCCTCGCGGGTGGCGGCCTCCAGCTTGCCGAGCAGGTCCTCGCCGGGCTCGTCGTCGTCGAGATGCGCGAGGGCCGCGATCATCAACTGTGACGCGACCTCACCGGCCGCGTGACCGCCCATGCCGTCCGCCAGCGCCAGCAGGCGGGCCCCGGCGTACACCGAATCTTCGTTGTTGGAACGGACGAGGCCACGATCGCTGCGGGCGGCATAGCGGAGTACGAGGGTCACGGGCGCAACTCGATTACCGTTTTGCCGACCCGTACGGGGGTACCGAGCGGCACGCGGACAGATGTGGTGACCTTGGCGCGATCCAGGTACGTGCCGTTGGTCGAGCCGAGGTCTTCGACGTACCAGTCGGCGCCCCGCGGGGAGAGCCGAGCGTGGCGGGTGGACGCGTAGTCGTCGGTGAGGACGAGCGTGGAGTCGTCGGCCCGGCCGATGAGGACGGGCTGGGTGCCGAGAGTGATGCGCGTGCCGGCGAGGCCGCCCTGCGTCACCACCAGATATTTGGCCGTCTTCGTCTTGCCCAGCGACGGCAGAACATTGCCGCTGCGCGAATATCGGGGCGGCACACGGACGCCGGAGCCGGCGTAGATGTCGCCACGCAACGCCCGCAGAACGGTCCAGACGAACAGCCACAGCAGAAGCAGGAAACCTGCTCGTGTGAGTTGCAGAATCAAACCTTGCACGGCAGTCCACCTCCTTCTGTGGCCGGAACGGTCGAGGTTCCGGCGTCTTTTTCTCGCAGCATCATAGGGGCAACCCGCACCCTGCGATCAGGATACGGACAGCCCACAACGATACGGAGTCCCCACCGTGTTACGTCCGACACGGGCTCCGACGCGATGTCGGTCCAGTATCGAAGCCGTCTCGGTTGTGTCTCGGCGAGGGAGTTCGGGTTCGGGTATCGGCGATGTCTCTTCGGGGTCCCAACTCGGTGGGGCCTCAGAGGATTCGGACCAGGATCTCCGAATGACCGGCCCGGATGATGTCTCCGTCGGCCAGCTGCCAGTCCTGCACCGGGGCACCGTTGACGGTGGTGCCGTTGGTGGAACCCAGGTCGGACAGCATCGCGACCTGACCGTCCCAGCGAATGTCGATGTGGCGGCGCGACACACCGGTGTCGGGCAGGCGGAACTGTGCCTCCTGGCCGCGGCCGATGATGTTGTTGCCCTCACGCAGCTGGAAGTGGCGTCCGCTGCCGTCCTCGAGCTGCAGAGTCGCCGTGAACGTGTGGCCGTCCGGTGCGTACGCCTGCTGGCCGTAGCCGCCCTGGTCGTAGTCGGCGTACCCCTGCTGGTCGTACTGCTGCTGGTCGTAACCGCCCTGCTGGTAGCCGCCGCGGTCGTAACCCTGGTCGTAGCCCTGCGGCTGCTGGTAGCCGGCGTCGGCGTAGGAGCCGTCCGGGTAGCGCGCGGGAGCCTGCTGGTCGTAGCCGCCCTGGTAGTCCTGCTGGTAGCCGCCCTGCTGGTAGTCGTAACCGGCGTCTGCGGGCTGCTCGTATCCGGGAGCCTGCGCGCCCTGGTCGTACGCCTGACCGTAGGCCTGATCCTGGGGGTACCCGCCGCGCTGGTCGTCGGGGTACTGCTGCTGGTCGTAACCGCCCTGCTGGTAGCCGCCGCGGTCGTAACCGTTCTGGTAGCCCTGCGGGTACCGCTGGTCCTGACCTGCATGGGCATGACCGTTGCGCGCGTACTGCGGGTCGGGATTGCGGTTGCCCGCTGGTTCGCGGCTGGGGTCGTAGCCTGAGTTCTGCGTCATGGGGCCAGCTCCTGGATTCGACGTGACGGGTACAAACGGTGCCTGTGGTCGCGGTGCGGGACCGCGTGGCGGTTCGGGTCGCCCCGGCGCGGCCGCATCCTGGCGGCCTGCGTCCGGATCCACCGAACCCCGGGTGCGGAACTGCCCGGTGTGCAGTGACGGCGACGGTTCGAACGCGACATGAATGGGACCATACGTCTGCCAGCCCTGGTCGCGAATGAAGTCTTCGAGGTGTCGGGCGAAGGCCTTGACCGTCAACTCGCGGTCGGCGGCAAGCTCTTCGTGATCCGAGTTGTTGATGGCGATGACATAGCTGTTCGGCGCGAGCAGGTGCCCACCGTCCAGTTGCTGGATCCGGTCGGAGGCTTCCTGCTGAAGCGCGGCCTCCACCTCCTGCGGCACCACGCCACCGCCGAAGACCCGGGCGAACGCGTCACCCACGGCTCCCTGGAGCTTCCGCTCGAAACGTTGAACTATCCCCATCGGAACCTCCTCACAGTGCCTGTCGGTCGGGTCTTCTGTCCTCGGTGCGCGGTCGCTGTGACGAGACATGTCCGTGTCGCGCCACAGCCGTGCGTGTATCCCACGGTACTGTCATTGCCTCGAGCCATGACACGGGTCTACGCCCTTGCATGATATCGGTCTTTGCCTGGACGGGTGTTTTTGTCGCCGTTTCGGGCCTTGACCTGTACGAATCGTAATTTCTGGCGACCTCGTGTTAATGTTTCCGGGTCGCTCGGGCGAGTGGCGGAATGGCAGACGCGCTGGCTTCAGGTGCCAGTGTCCTTCGGGACGTGGGGGTTCAAGTCCCCCTTCGCCCACCACAGTGATTCTTCGGAATCGCAAGAACGAGGCCACGCACTCCACGGAG